>CAZUAM010000085.1:0-11149 GCA_964618095.1 uncultured Planctomycetaceae bacterium
CAAGAACCACGAGGAGTATTGCTCGATCTGGCCTGCCGAGAAAGAGAACCCCAAGGGTTGGGAAGACGTCGGGGTCACGGGCTCCAAGGAGGAATGCCTGGGGTACATCAAGGAGCACTGCGACGCGGATTGCCGGTTGTTGGATGGAGACGCGGCGTCTGAGCCGCCTTCGGAGTAGAGGAGGCCCGTCTCCAGACCGCCGGGAAGCGGGGAAAAGAGGCCTCTTTGCGCACTGGCGAGATGAACGGGAGCAACGACTTGTCGACCATGCACGGCTTACCGCTTGCGGAGGGCCACGTGCACCTTTGGCACGTCTTCTGCGACGCGGTAGGCGACCGCCAGTTGCTCGGCCGCTATTACGAACTGCTCTCGGAGGACGAGCGGCAACGGCAGCGGCGGTTTGTGTTCGCGCGGGACCGGCACCAGTTTCTCGTGTCGCACGCCTTGGTGCGGACGGTCCTGTCGAACTACACCGGTCACGATCCCCGGGCGTGGGTTTTCCATACCAACGCCTACGGAAAGCCGGAGATTGCCCTGCCCGCCGGACTGCCGCTCCGCTTTAATCTCTCCCACACTGCCGGACTGGCGACCTGCGCCGTGACGGCCGGGCACGAGGTCGGCGTGGACGTGGAAGATCTCGAGCGCGGGCGGCAGAGCCTCCAGGTGGCCCGGAGGTTTTTTGCCCCGGCCGAGCTGGCCGTGCTGGAGCAATGGCCGCCGGAGCGGCAGCCGGTGGGGTTTTTCCAGTTTTGGACGCTGAAAGAGGCTTACGTCAAGGCCCGCGGGATGGGCCTGTCGATTCCCTTGCAGGACTTTGCGTTCAGCCTGGCGCCGGATCGGCCGCCGGCGATTTCTTTTTCCGCGCGGTGCGCCGATCATTCCCGCGCGTGGCAGTTCGCGCGAATCCGACTGGGCGGCCCACACCAGATTGCCGTGGCCGTTCGCCTGCCGCAGTCGATTCCGTTGACGATCCAATGGCGGGAAACGGTTCCCTTACACCGCGACGACATTGGCCGCGTCCTCCCGCACAACCCGAGCAACGAGTGGTTTCTCTAGCCCGGATTATGCGGATTCAGCGGGCGAGCTTGCCCGCCGCGCGCCGAAAGGACGTGTTTGCCGCAGATCTCGCGCTGGGCAAGGCCAGCGGCTATTGACACTCAGGAAAGTAATGTCCATCTGGTTCCCAAGCTCCAGCTTGGGAACCAGATGGAACATGCTGGCCGTTTAGCCGCCCACGGCACGTCGGCGCGGCAACGGCGCGCGGCGTTATCGCCGACGTACCGTCGGCGGCTAAACCGGGCACAGGAACTCATTCTCCGGCAATCCCGTTGAGTTTTTGCGTCCTCGGGCAGCCGCGTGAAGGAGGGCCGCCGGCAAGAGGCCGACGGCCCTCAGGGGCGAGTGTGCCGATACCAATCGGCGGCGAACGATGCGTTTGCGATTCTGCCGGCGTGGGTTGCTCAGAGTTCGGTGCCGGCTACCAGTGCCCAGATCCCTTGGCGCTCCGCACGGGCCTTGTGCTGGGCGGCGAGAAACTCCTTGTGGAACCCGAAATTGTAGCCCTCGGCCACCAGGGCGTAACCTCTCCGGATGAGTTCCAGGTTGATCATCTTCTTGTCCCGGACCCGGTACAGATAGGCGACCAGGTTCCCCTCCGCGTCCTTCTGGGCAAGGTTGGGATCGGGGACGAGGTAGACCAGTTCACGGGCCAACAGGTTTTGGAGGAAGTGAATGGCCGCCCGGGGCGGTTTGGGCAATCCTTCTGCGGCGGCAACCAGCGGGGGATCAATGCCTACCAACCGCAGCGGCGTCTCGACCCGGTTGATCGAGAGGGTCACCAGGTATCGATCGTCCACCCGGACTACTCGATACACCTCGGCCCGTGCGAATTCGGGAGCCGGTACTACGGCGATTTGGCTGGCCGCGATGAGGACCTTCGGCGGCAGCACCTCCCGAATCACCCGAGGCCCATGGCGAACGACCACCACCGGTCTGGAAGGGATCACCAACCGAGGCACGTGCCGGGGGATCACCAGCGGGCGGACAACCCGGGGCGGCAACCTCCGATAGGCGTGCGGCGGCAAGTGACGTACGGCTCGCGGATGCGGTCCCAGCCGCACCCGGACTCTCGGCGCTGCCGCCCAGACGTCGCCCGGCAGGGCGGCCCCCACGAGCCCCGCGATTGCCACGATCGCCACGCTCCATTTTGGCCCCCGTGCAAGGTTCCGAACACTGCCGGATACCGCAGAGTACAGTCGATTTGCGTTCATCGTTATCCCTTTGCTGAAATAAGTCTTGTCTGTTTGCCAAAAAACCCGACGGTCCTGCCCCGGTCCACCACTTGCTACCCGGGAATCTGCCGGATCCTGCGCGGCTGGGCAGGAAAGCCGCAGACCGGCACGGTGCCCGATTGCGGTTCGAGTTCCTGCCGCGGTCGCCGTAATCGTTAAACCTTGACATTCAGGGGACCGATAGGGGACCCGGGGCTATCGTTTTTTCTGCCGATCTGTTAAAATAGGATGTCTGCAATGGTCTTGGCAGGTTTCGCGCGGAGTTGCAACCACATGGTTGGCCTTTCCATCACATCCCTTTTGGCGTCCGTTCTCGTCGGGTGCACGAGCCCTGGGACGCATTGCGGACGCCACTACGTGGCCTCAGAACTCGCAGAACGGAGTTCTCAGACGATGCGACCGGTCGCCGCTCCGTGCGAGGTCGCCGCTCCGTGCGAGGTTGCCGCTGCGTGTGAGGTCAGTCTGCCCGACGGCGTGGACCTTGAAGACGGGCTGTCCGAAGATGAGGCCGTCACCTTGGCGCTGTGGAACAACGCCCGGTTCCAAGAGTTGCTCGCGGACCTGGGGCTGACGCGCGCCGACTTGATCCAGGCCCGTCAGCTCAGCAACCCGGAGTTCTCGGCCATGTTCCCCGTGGGGGTGAAGCAGCTTGAGTTTGCGCTCACTGCACCGCTGGAGGCCCTCTGGTTGCGGCCGCGGCGGATCACGGTTGCGCAGCTCGAATCGCAGCGGATTGCCGACCGACTTGTTCAGGACGGTCTGAATCTGATTCGTGACGTTCGTGTGGCCCACACCGACTTGGTGTTGGCCCAAGATCGTATGCGGATCGCCGAAGAGAACACGCGGCTCCACGCCCGGATCGCCGAGTTGGCCGAGGCCCGCCTGCGAGCCGGTGGCGCGAGCGAGCTGGACGCGATGACGGCGAATATCGACAAGCTGTTGGAGCAGCAGCAGGCCGCTCACCTGGTACACAACGTGGACCTGGCCCGGCAGCATCTGCGCTTCCTGCTTGGTCTCCAGTTCAGCCAGTTCCCGCTCGATCCGGTGACTCCGCCGGCCATGCCTGGCCTGGAAGCGGACGTCGAAGAGCTGGTGCAGCATGCCCTGGGCGTCCGGCCGGATCTCTGGGCCGCGGAGTGGGCCGCCGAAGCCGCCTGCCACCGTGCGAAGCTCAGTCGCTCCGACTTCCTCCGCGTTTCGGGAATCGTTCCCGACGCCAACAGTAGAGGCAAGAAGGGTTTTGAGGCGGGCCCCGGCGTGAAGTTCACGGTGCCCATCTTCAATCACAACCAAGGGGCCATCGCCAGGGCGGACGCCGAGCTTCAACGGGCCCGCCGCCAATACCTGACCCTCCGCGACCAGATCGTCTGGGAAGTCCGGCAAGCCCATACCGGCTTGGTCCAGGCCCAGCAAGACGCGCGAAACTGGAAGGAAGGCATCGTCCCCATCACCACGGAAGCCGTGCGCACTTCGGAAAAGGCGTACCTCGACGGGGGAACCTCCTTGCTGCTGATGCTGGAGAACAGCCGCAAGCTGTTGACCTCCCAGATCCAGCAGGTCGAAGCGGAGGCGAATCTCCGCCGCGCCGCCGCCGAACTCCAGCGGAGCGTCGGCTGGCGCCTCTTCCAGGACGGCCAAACCGAGGGACCGGAGCCGATTCGGGCGCCCCAGCCCGGGGAGATACCGCTTCCGCCGGCCGCCACCGCCGAGGAATCAACATGATACGCCGTTTGACGTTACTTCTGCTGCTGTGCGAGCTGTCGGCCACGCCTGGTTGCGGCTCGCGGCAGACACCGGAGAAAACCAAGTCGCCTCCACCCGCCAAGGTGGCCCAACCTGCACACGAGAAGGACCTGGCTACCGTCACACTCACCCCGCAGGCCGAACAGCGGCTGGGCATTCGTACGGTCGAGGTCCAGCGGAAGCCGGTCCCGCGCAAACGCACCTTCGGTGGAGAAGTTGTCTGTCCACCCGGCCAGACGATCACCGTCTCTGCCCCGGTCAGCGGCACGCTGGCCACCCCGGACAAATCCCAATCGCCGCTGCCGGGTACCTCCGTAGCCAAGGGGCAGCCGATCTTCAGCTTGTTGCCCCTGCTGTCCCCGGAGAGATCGGTGCTGACTCCGTCGGAGCGGGTGGCGATGGCCGAGTCGCGGGCGGCGTTGGCGACCTCGCAGATCGAGGCGGAAAAAGGGGTCCAGTCGGCCAAGGTCCGGGTCGAGGCGGCCGAGATTGCCCTGGGGCGGTCCAAGCTGCTCTTGCAGGACAAGGCCGGCAGCCAGCAGGCCGTCGACGACGCCGAGGCGAAACTCAACCTTGCGCAGAAGGACCTCGAAGCGGCACAGGCCCGCTACGAGCTGCTCGCCAAAACGACGCTGGAAGCCGACGAGGGCAGGCTGGAACCGCGCACGATTGCGGCTCCCGTGTCGGGTATCCTCAGCAACGTGGCCGCGGTGGCCGGCGAGACGGTGGTGGCCGGGGACATCTTATTCGAGCTCTTTCAGTACGACCGCGCCTGGATACGGGTGCCGGTATACGTCGGTCTTTGGCGGGACGTGAGGACGGATCAAGAGGCGCTGGTGACCGAGTTCGGCCAGTCGTCCGACGTCCCCGGACGCCTGGTCAGCCCGGTGGTGGCCCCGCCGTCGGCCGATCCGGGCGCAGCCACCGTGGATCTGTTCTACCAGGTGGCCAACGAGAACCGTGAGCTTCGGCCGGGGCACAAGGTAGCCGTCACGGTCAACCTCAGGGGAGAGGAAACCAGCCTGGTCGTGCCCTGGGCGTCGATCCTCCACGACGTCCACGGGGGCACTTGGGTCTACGAGCAGGTCGCCCCGCACACGTTCGTCCGCCGCCGCGTCCACGTACGCTTCGTCGTCGCATCCGAGGCCGTCCTGGCAGTAGGCCCGGAACCGGGCACCAGAGTCGTCACCGACGGCGCCGCAGAATTGTTCGGCACCGAGTTTGGGTTTGGCAAATGATGCGCTGGCTGGTATCTGCGTCTCTGCGGCAGCCGATCCTGGTGCTTGCGCTGGCCTGTGCGCTGCTGGTCGTCGGATACCGCTCGCTGGGGACCATGCCCCTGGACGTCTTTCCCGAGTTCGCTCCCCCGCTGGTCGAAATCCAGACGGAGGCGCCGGGGCTGTCCACCGCGGAAGTCGAGGCCCTGGTGACCGTCCCCCTGGAAAACGCGCTCAACGGCACGTCGTGGCTGAAGACCATCCGGTCCAAATCGGTCCAGGGACTCTCGTCGGTGGTGCTGATCTTCCAGGAAGGCACCGATCTGATGCGGGCCAGGCAACTGGTCCAGGAACGCCTGGCCGTCGAGGCCTCGCGTCTGCCCGCCGTCGCCCGGCCGCCGGTGATGCTCTCGCCGCTCTCGTCCACCAGCCGCGTGCTCAAGATCGGCATGTCGTCGAAGTCCCTGTCGCAGATGGAGATGACGGAGCTGGCCAAGTGGACGATTCGGCCCAGGCTGATGGCCGTTCCGGGTGTGGCCAACGTGGCCATCTGGGGACAGCGTGACCGGCAGTATCAGGTGCTGGTCGATCCGGAGCGGCTGCGCGCGAACGGAGTCACCCTGGACGAGGTCGTGCGCGCCGCCGGCGATGCCGCCGAGGTCGCCGGCGGGGGATTCGTCGATACGCCCAACCAGCGTCTTGCCGTACGCCACGTCTCCCCCGTCGTCCAGCCGGAGGATCTCGCCCGAACCGTCGTGGCCGTCCGAAGCCGCGCGCCGCTGCGGCTGGGAGACGTGGCCGAGGTGGAGGTCGGGTACCCTCCGCCCATCGGCGATGCCGTGATCAACGACGGGCCGGGACTGCTGCTGATCGTGGAGAAACAACCCTGGGGCAACACGCTGGACGTCACCCGCGGCGTCGAAGCGGCGCTGCATGCCCTCCGCCCCGCGCTGCCCGACGTCGAGGTCGACTCCACCATCTTCCGCCCTGCCACCTTTATCGAACGGGCCCTGGAGAACCTCTCGCGGGCAATGCTCGTGGGCTGCCTGCTGGTGGTGGTGATCCTCTCGTTTTTCTTGTACGACTGGCGGACCGCCGTAATCAGCTCGTTCGCCATCCCCTTGTCGTTGGTGGCGGCCGCGGTGGTGCTGTGGTTCGCGGGTGCCACGATGAACACGATGGTCCTGGCGGGGCTGGTGATCGCGCTGGGCGAAGTGGTCGACGACGCCATCATCGACGTGGAAAACATCGTCCGCCGATTACGCCTCAACCGCCGTGCCGGGAACCCGCAACCGGCGCTCCGGGTGTTGCTGGCCGCCTCGCTGGAAGTCCGCAGCGCCGTGGTCTACGCGAGCTTGATCGTGATGCTGGTGTTCCTCCCGGTCTTCTTCCTCGAAGGGCTGGCCGGCTCCTTTTTCCGGCCCCTGGCTCTTTCCTACGTGCTGGCCATTCTCGCCTCGATGGTGGTGGCGATGACCGTGACCCCGGCTCTCTCGATGCTCCTCTTGCCCGGCGCCGTCGATCGCCGGTCGGAATCCCCGTTGGTCAAGGTTCTCAAACGGGTCTATCGGGCCTGCCTGCCCCAATGCGTTGCCCGCCCCAAGCTGGCGGCGGTGGGCCTGCTGTTGGCCTTTGCCCTGACGGTTGTGACCGTCCCCCTGCTGGGCGAAGAGTTTCTGCCGAAGTTCCAGGAGACCGATTTTTTGATGCACTGGGTTGAGAGACCCGGCACCTCGCTGGGGGCCATGCAGCGGATCACCCAGCGCGCCAGCGTGGAACTCCGCCAGATCGACGGCGTTCGCAACTTCGGTGCCCACATCGGCCGGGCCGAAGTCGCCGACGAAGTCGTGGGACCCAATTTCACCGAACTCTGGATCAGTCTCGATCCCGAGGTGGACTACCCAGCCACCGTAGCCAAGATCCAGGAAGTGGTCGACGGCTACCCGGGACTCTATCGCGACCTGCTCACCTATCTCCGCGAGCGGATCAAGGAGGTCCTCACCGGCGCCAGCGCCAGCATCGTGGTGCGGATCTACGGCTCCGACCTGGCGACCCTGCGAGAGAAAGCAGACCAAGTGGAAGAGGCGATCGCCGACGTGCCGGGGATCACCAATCTAAAAGTCGAATCCCAGACGATGGTCCCGCAGGTGGAGGTCCGATTGCGCCCCGAGGCCGCCGGGCAATTCGGCCTGACTCCCGGCGACGTCCGCCGGGCGGCAACCACGCTGGTCAAGGGAACCAAGGTCGGCGAGGTCTACCACCAGCAGAAGATCTTCGACGTCGCCGTCTGGGGGCAGCCCCACGTCCGCCACGATCCCCTCGCCCTGCGAGAACTACTCGTCGAGACCCCCACCGGCGCCCGCGTCCCCTTGGGCGACGTGGCCAGCGTCAGCGTGGTGGCCACTCCCAATGAGATCAAACGGGAAGGGGCCTCGCGACGCATCGACGTCACCTGCAACGCCGAAGGACGCGACCTGGGAAGCGTTGCCCGAGAAATCGAGGACCGCGTGCGCAACCTCCCCTTCCCACGCGGCTACCATCCGGAATTCCTCGGGGAGTACGAGGCCAGCATCCGGTCGAGAAACCGGATACTCGCCGTGGGCCTGCTGGCCTTGGCCGGCATCGTGGTGCTGTTGTACACCGACTTTCATTCGCCGCGGCTGGTGCTGCTGGTGCTGTTGAGCTCCCCCTTCGCCCTGATCGGCGGCATCGCCGGCGTCTGGGTCGGCGGTGGGGCGATTTCGCTCGGATCGCTGGTGGGATTCGTGACCGTGCTGGGGATCTCCGTCCGCAACGGGATCATGCTCATCAGCCACTACCGCCACTTGCAGCAGGAAGAGGGCATGACCTTCGGCACGGAACTTGTATTGCGCGGCGCGGAAGAGCGCCTGGCCCCCATCCTGATGACCGCCCTGACCACCGCCCTGGCCCTGATCCCGCTGATCCTCGGCGGAAATCGGCCGGGCCACGAAATCGAGTATCCCATGGCCCTGGTCATCGTGGGAGGACTGGTCAGCTCCACGCTCTTGAACCTGCTGCTGATGCCGGCCCTTTACCGGATGTTCGGACGGGTCCGAGCCGTCCCCGAGCCCATCTCAACCGACGCGTAGCCGCGTAGAGTGCGTGCTCGCACGCACCCTACCGAACTCGTGGTGCGACGTCTCCAAGACCTCACTCGGGCAGTCGGACGATACGGAAATCATCGAAACGCATCCAGTGTTCCGCGTCCGGCGGGCCGTTATAGCATTGGATGCTGACCTGGTCGTCGCCCGGGGCAGGGAGTTTCCCTTCGGCGGCGGTGAGGAACTTCCTCTGCTTCTTCTTGTCTTGCTTCTCTTTGCCCTCCGGGCGGTATTGGGCAATCCAACGGTCGGCGGTCACCACCAGGCGAAGCCGGACCGACCGTGTGGGGATCGGCTTGCGGCCGGGGATGATCCAGGTCTTGCCGTCAATCAGCTCTTTGACCAGCTTGAATACGGGCTTGCCCTTGTGATACCAGGTGATCCCGGCCTGCTCCCACTGCTGGGTGGGCTTGGCGGTGTTGGTGACGGTCACCTCGATGGCATACGTCCCCTTGCGGCGATCGGGGGCCTTGCGGACCAGCGCATTCTTGACCGTGTCGGCCTTTCCCGGCTGAACGCGGATCTCCAGTGCGCCGTCCTTGATCTGCCAGGCTTTGCGATCTTCGCGAAGCCACTTCCATCCCTTGTCCAGCTTGCCCTTGAATCCGTCCTTGAAGACCACCTCCGGCTCGGCGGCCAGCAGCCAGCCGCAGCAGAGAGACCATGCAATCGGAATCAGCAGCGCGCGTTTCATGTCCAGACCTCCTCGTTGGAACAGACTGCCGGCGGGGTTATCATCTGTTTGATAACAACTCATCGATAGCCACACCAATGTCTTTGGCTATTTGGTGCAGCAGAATTGGCGAAACATCTTGGCCCTGATGGAAAGGAACCGTCGTGCATCGGCCGTCTGGGTGACGGTGCTGTTTGTGTGAACCCCGTTGACGTACTTCCTGGAATCCGAGACGCTCAAGGATGGAAACAACTTGGCGAGGCTTTAGTACCGGTACCTTTGACATGCTCAGCTCACCATCACGTTATGGACACCAATGAACTCAGCGTCCATTCTTGGCTCACCATCCTCCAGCAGCATTTCGACAACCTCGCGGAGGTTGGCGTCGAGTTCGTCAAGGGTCTTACCTTGGGAGTGCGCTCCTGGAAAACCGGGTACATACCCCACGAAAAGCCCGGTGTCGGGACAACGCTCTATTACAGCCGTAAAGTTGCGCAACTTCGATCACCTCCTTTCAAAGGCACATCGGTCCGGCTGTGCCTCACGTTTTCTCACCTACCGACACACGCCGGCGTCAGGCACAGCCTGACTACTGCCACCATCTATTGTGGCACGATCAGGTCAGCATCGTCAAGGGATTCTGCCGATTCTTGAGCGGGAAGTTCACCGGGCCGCCGGTGCGCTGGGACTCGAAGACGGCCACGATCATCTCGGTGGCGGTGCGGGCCTCGTGGGCGTTGGAGATCGGCTGGCAGTCTTCCTCGACCGCGGCGATCAGGTCCTTGACCGCGCGGACGTTGCCGCCGTGCAGCCCGTCGTTCGGCAGCGGCTCGGGCTTGCCCACTCCGGCGGAAGTGACCGGGAGCCACTTCTTGCCGGTGCGGCCGGGTGACCAGGAGGAGTCGGGCAGGAACTGCGTGTCGGGGAGGTGGCCGGTGTTGTGGAGCTGCAGGACGCCTTGGGAGCCGAAGATCCGCAGGCCGAAGCGGGTCGGGTCGCCCGCCCCGCCTCGGACCGAGTCGAAGTAGCCCGTAAACCCGCCCGAGAGGCGGTAGATTGCGTGGACCTCGTCGCCGGCCAGGGGGCCGATGCCCTCGCTGCCGGGCTTGACGTCCTCCCGGCGGATCGGCCGGCCGTTCTGGCGGACGGTGCCGTAACAGATCTGGGGATCGCCGCCGAAGTGGTTCATCAGGTTCAGCATGTGCGTGCCCAGCACCCAAAGGTCCTCGCCGCCGCCGCGACGGTCTTCTTTGCCGCGGGCGCGGAACTCGAGGATCCGGCCCAGGCGGCCCGAGGAGATCAGCTCGCGGATCACCGGGAGCTTCTGGCTGTATCGGGTCTGGTGGGCGATGGCGAGCTTGACGTTGTTTTTTTTGCAGGCGGCGAGCATCTGGTCGGCCTCGGCCAGCGTGCGGCACATCGGTTTTTCCATATAGATTCCCCGCACGCCGCGCTCGGCCGCGGCGAGGACCATGTCGCGGTGCTGATCGATCCAGCGGGGACCGACGGTGACCAGGTCGGGCTTAACCTGGTCGAGCATCCGGCGATAGTCGGCAAAGCCCTTGGGGCCGCCCAGCCGTTTGACCGCCCCGGCCAGTCCCTGGGGATCGGCGTCGGCCACGGCGACGATCTTGGTGCCGGGTACGTCGAGCCAGACCGTATCGAGGCCGTGTCCGTAGTTGCCGCGTCCGGTATGGCCGATCACGGCCGCGCGATACTTGGCCGGTTTTGCCCGGGCGCCGCGTGTCGGTCGGGTCCCGGCCGCGGCGAGCGAAAAGGCGGTGGCCCCGGCGAGAAACTTGCGACGATGGAGAGTCATGGTTTGCACCTTGTCGTACACGGGTTATATTGCAGGCACCGGGCGTCATTGTACGCGACGGCGCAGGACGTTTCAAACAGGCCCGGCAACCCGCGGGGGATCGGTCATCTTTCCTTGTGAGGGCGCGGTGCCAACCTGCAATTGGCCGTTCCTGGGGGTCATCAAGTTCAAGCTCCCAGGCGCCGGCCGAGCTCTGTGCTGGGGGGGCTGTGGAATTGCCGTGTTTGCGATGAGTTTGGCAGTCCGGGCGGCCTCAGAGGATGGACCCGCCCCTTGACGGGATT
>CAZUAM010000085.1:11159-15863 GCA_964618095.1 uncultured Planctomycetaceae bacterium
CGCTATGAAGGCGGACTCACCGGGTGTATGGCCGGTCGAACCGGTCGAAAATCGCACTATTTCAGGAGGAAGCACAGGATGGGCGGACTCTACGGCGTTGCCTCGAAGACGGACTGCGTCTCGGACCTGTTCTATGGAACCGATTATCATTCCCACCTGGGGACCGTCCGCGGGGGGCTGGCGGTAAGGAACGAGCGGGGATTCACGCGGTTTATCAAGGACATCACCAATGCCCAGTTCCGCGGCAAGTTTGAAGACGACCTGGGGAAGATGCACGGCCCGCTGGGAATCGGGGTGATCAGCGACTACGAGGACCAGCCGCTGATAATCGGCTCGCACCTGGGGACCTACGCCCTGGTGACGGTGGGCAGGATCCTGAATCTCGACGCGCTGGCCGCCGAGGCCTTCAGGAAACAGACCACGCACTTCTCCGAGATGACCGGCGATGGCATCAACCCGACCGAACTGGTGGCCACGCTGATCAACCGGGAAGGGAGCTTCGAGGACGGGATCCAGCGTGCCCAGGAGGCGATCGAGGGGTCTTGTTCGCTGCTGCTGCTGACCGAGGGGTGCATTTACGCCGCCCGGGATCTGTTGGGACGGACGCCGGTGGTGATCGGCCACAAAGATGGTGCGCACGCGGCCACCTTGGAGACTTGTGCCCTGCCCAACTTGGGATACGAGGTTGGTCAGTATTTGGGGCCCGGAGAGATTGTGCGGATTACGCCGGAGGGAGCGGAGACGCTGCGGCCTCCGGGGGAGACGATGCAGATTTGTGCATTTCTGTGGGTCTACTACGGTTTTCCGGCGTCGAGCTATGAGGAGATCAACGTGGAGGTGGTCCGCAACCGCTGCGGTGCGGCCCTGGCCCGGGCCGACGAGAGCCAGATCGACGTGGTGGCGGGGATACCCGATTCGGGGACCGGGCACGCCATCGGCTACGCCAACCAGTCCGGGGTTGCCTACGCGCGCCCGTTCGTGAAGTACACCCCGACCTGGCCGCGGAGCTTCATGCCGCCGGACCAAGGGGTTCGGGACCTGGTGGCGCGGATGAAGCTGATTCCGATCGGGGAGCTGATCCGGGGAAAGCGGGTGCTCTTCTGCGAGGACTCGATTGTTCGGGGAACGCAACTGAAGGGCACGATTCAGCGACTCTACGACTGCGGGGCGTCGGAGGTGCACATGCGGCCGGCCTGCCCGCCGCTGGTCTACGGCTGCAAGTTTCTGAACTTTTCGCGCTCCAAATCGGAGCTGGACCTGGCCGCGCGGAAGTCGATCAAGGAGCTGGACGGCAACGCCGACGAGCATCTCGACGAGTACGCCGACCCGACCTCGGAGCGACACTCGGCGATGGTCGACCGCACCCGGCAGCGGCTGGGGCTGAGCTCGCTGAAATACCAGAAGCTCTGCGACCTGGTCTCCGCGGTCGGCTTGCCCAAGGAAAAGCTCTGCACCTACTGCTGGGACGGGGCGGAGCCCTGGAGTTCGTGTCCGCTGGCCGCCGCGGAGCAGCACAGTCTGTCCGCCCGCCCAAGGTGAATCGGTCAGTGGTGGCCTGTGGCTGCCAAGGCCAGTCGCCGACTGGTGTGACCGCGGAGTGATCTACGTCGGGAGACGCCGCCTGCAATTCTCTCTCTGCGTATCGCTGATGAGCCGGTCGGCCGCTCACCTGGGCAAGCCCGGCACCGTTGACCCGCGCCGTTTTCTGGGCTAAGCTGCACCAGCCGTGGTGATGCTCACCCGAGTGTGACAAACCGTCGACACGAAAGGGTGATCCCAAAGAGCCGAAAGGAGAACGCCAATGTATCGCCGTCCGGGATTCTTGACGTCCATTGTGGTCCTTCTCCCAACTCTCGTGGTGTGGATTGGATCGCCAGCACGAGCGGCCGCCAATCAGGCGGAGCAAGCTAGCAGCACGATTTCGCTGGCCGGAGAGTGGAACTTCCGCGTCGATCCGGAGGACCAAGGCATCGCCGAAAAGTGGTTCGACGTGGTGCTGCCACGAAAAACCAGACTCCCCGGCTCCACCGATCAAAACGGCTACGGCACCAAGACCACCGGGCGAGAGGCGTTCTGGCTCAATCGCGTCTACAAGTACGTGGGACCAGCGTGGTATCAGAAAGAAGTCGTCGTTCCAGAGCCGTGGAGAGGCAAACGAATCGTCCTGCTGCTGGAACGTTGTCACTGGGAGACCCGCCTCTGGGTCGACGGCGTCGCAGCCGGGATGCAGGACAGCCTATGCACTCCCCACGAGTATGATTTGAGCAAGCTAATGACGCCGGGGAAGCACCGCCTGACGGTTCGCGTCGACAACCGGGTGAAGATCAACGTAGGCAAAGACGCCCACTCGGTCGCCGACCATACGCAGACCAACTGGAACGGCATCGTCGGCCGCATCGAGCTGCTGGCCACCGATAATGTCTGGATCGACGACGTGCAGGTCTACCCAGAAGTTCAAAACAAGACCGCCAAGGTGCTGGTTACCGTCGGCAACACCAACGGTCAAGGCGCGGAGGGCGAACTGACGCTGGAGATAGTCGATTTGGCCGTCGGCCCATACGTGACCTCGGCAGGTCGCCCGCCGATTCCTTCCCGCAAAGCTCGTTGCCCGATCAGCCGTGACAAGCAGACTCAGCTTACGATCGATCTTCCGATGGGCGACGAGCTGAAGCTCTGGGACGAGTTCTCGCCGGCACTCTACGGTTTGAGTGTATCGCTAACGGCCGGCAGTCAAGGAAAGCAGTTCGCCGACCGGAAACGTGTCCGCTTCGGGATGCGGGAGTTCGGCACCCGGGGCACGCAATTCACGATCAACGGGCGGCTGACGTTCTTGCGCGGCACCTTGGAGTGCTGCATCTTTCCGCTCACCGGATATCCGCCCATGGAGGCGGAGGGTTGGCAGCGGATCATCCGGATTGCCAAGGCCCACGGGCTGAATCACTTCCGTTTCCATTCCTGGTGTCCGCCCGAGGCGGCGTTTGAGGCGGCCGATCGTGAAGGGTTCATGTTCCACGTGGAGACGCCCGTCTGGACGGTACTGGGAGGTGACCCCAAGGTCGACGCGTTCGTCTACGCCGAAGGCGACCGGATCTTGAAGGCCTACGGTAATCATCCCTCGTTCTGCATGTTGGCCGTGGGAAACGAGCCCAGCGGAAAGAACCAACACAAGTTTCTTTCCAAGATCGTGGCCTATTGGAAAAAGAATGACCCTCGCCGCGTATACACGGGCGCGTCGGGATGGCCGGTCACACCGGAGAGCGACTACCACTCGCGGCCCCAGCCTCGCGGCCACGCCTGGGGCGCGGGGTTGCGGAGCCGGTTCAACGCCGGGCCCCTCGCCACCGACGTCGATTACCGCAGGAACGTCGCCAACTTCCAGGTGCCGATCGTCTCCCACGAGATCGGCCAATGGTGCGTCTACCCGAATTTCAAGGAAATCCAGAAGTACACTGGCGTAGTGCGTGCCCGGAATTTCGAGATCTTTCGCGATTCCCTGGCCGAGCATCAGATGCTCGACCAGGCGGAGGATTTCCTGATGGCCTCCGGGAAGCTCCAAGCCCTGCTGTACAAGGAAGAAATCGAGACGGCCCTGCGGACGCCCGGGTTTGGAGGATTCCAACTGCTGGACCTCCACGATTTCCCCGGCCAGGGGACGGCGCTGGTGGGCGTGCTGGACGCCTTCTGGGACAGCAAAGGATACATCCAGCCGAAAACCTTCCACCAGTTCTGCTGCGAGACCGTGCCCCTGTTGCGGATGAAGAAATGCACCTGGACCGCCCACGAGACCTTCCAAGCCGAGGCCCAAGTCGCGCACTACGGGCGGGCACCGATCAAGAACGCCCTTCCCGTCTGGTCGATCAAGTACGCCGACGGCCGAGACCTGGCCTCGGGGAAGCTGCCTCGGATCACGGTCCCGCTGGGCGGCGGGACCAAGTTGGGCAGCCTCGACCTGAACCTTGCGGGCGTGGCCGCCCCCGCGAAGTTGGTCGTCGCCTTGTCGCTCGACGGCACGCCGTACCGCAACCAGTGGGACATCTGGGTCTATCCCAGCGGTTTGGACATAGCACCGCCGAAGGGCGTGCTGATTGCCGGGGGGCTGGACGAAGAGGTGTTCAACGCGTTGAAAGCCGGCAAGAAAGTCCTGCTGATGCCTCCGCCGGCGGCGGTCCGCAGCGACGTGCCGGCGGGCTTTACCACCATCTTCTGGAACACGCAATGGACCCGACGCCAGCCGCCCCATACGCTGGGGATCCTCTGCGATCCGAAGCATCCGGCCCTGGCCAGGTTCCCCACGGAGTCCCACAGCAACTGGCAGTGGTGGGACCTGGTGAGCAAGTCGCGCTCGATGATCCTCGACGAGTTCCCGGCCGCACTGCGCCCCATCGTCCAGGTGATCGACGACTGGAACACCAATCGCCGGCTGGGGCTGGTTTTCGAGGCCCAAGTCGGCGGTGGAAAGCTCCTGGTGTGCAGCATCGAGTTGCGCAGCAATCTCCAGCAGCGGCCGGTGGCACGGCAAATGCTGCACAGCCTGCTGCAATACATCAACAGCCCCGCCTTCGCACCCAAACAGAGTCTCGACCCCAAGCTTATCCAAGGCCTGCTTCGTCAGCCGCCTCGCTGAACTCGTCCATTCAAGTCTGTCGGAGCACTAAGGATCGGCCGATAAATAACTTCCCGTTTTCTTGTGGGAGGCGACTCTGT
>CAZUAM010000086.1:0-14034 GCA_964618095.1 uncultured Planctomycetaceae bacterium
TTCCCCGCCGCTCATGCCCCAGCAATCCTCGGTTTATGAATAATCCGGGCTAGCGCTTGATCAACGGGACCAACTTCCGCTGGGCGGAGCCGGTGTAGAGTTGGCGGGGACGGTGGATCCGCATGCCTCCCGGCGCCAGGTGCATCTCGCGCCAATGGGCGATCCAGCCCGGCAAACGACCCAGTGCGAACAACGCCGTGAACATCTGCTTGGGTATCCCCATCAGGCTATAGATAATGCCCGAGTAGAAGTCGACGTTGGGATAGAGTTTTCGTTCGATGAAATAGGGGTCGCTGAGGGCGACTTCTTCGAGTTCCTGGGCGAGTTCGAAGATGGGGGCCTTCATGTGGTTCTTTTCGAGGAGTTGATGGCAGACCTCCTTGATGATCCTCGCCCGGGGATCGTAGTTTTTGTAGACGCGGTGGCCGAAACCCATCAGGCGGAAGGGGTCGTCCGGGTCCTTGGCCCGGTCGATGTATCTGCCCAGGTTGTTGTTGTCGGCGTGGATGATTTCCAGCATCTGGACGCACTCCTCGTTGGCCCCTCCGTGCAGGGCTCCCCAGAGCGCACAGATGCCGGCCGAGATGCTGGAAAACAGGTTTACGGTGCTGGAGCCGACCATGCGGACGGTGGAGGTGCTGCAGTTCTGGCCGTGATCTGCATGGAGAGTCAACAGCAGGTTCAGCGCGTGGACGAAGTCGGGATCCATCTGGTACCGCTCGCTGGGCACGGCGAACATCATCTGTAGGAAGTTCTGGCAATAGGTCAGATCGATCTGCGGATAGATGAACGGCTGGCCGATCGACTGCTTGTAGCTGAAGGCGGCAATCGTAGACATCTTGGCCAACATGTGATAGATGGCCAGTTCCCGCTGCCGGGGGTC
Source organism: uncultured Planctomycetaceae bacterium (assembly GCA_964618095.1). Lineage (GTDB taxonomy): Bacteria > Planctomycetota > Planctomycetia > Pirellulales > Thermoguttaceae > CAZUAM01. The sequence goes on from CAZUAM010000086.1 coordinate 884, forward strand.
GGCCGGATCGAGCGAGTCTTTGCAGTAGATCGCCAATGCCCCGACTACCGAGCTGAGAATCGCCATGGGGTGGGCGTCGGGGGGAAATCCGGCGAAGATCGTCTTCATCCCTTCGTGCAACAAGGCGTGTTTGCGAATGTTTCCGCGGAACTGCTCGAGTTCATCGGCAGTGGGCAATTCGCCGTAGATCAGCAGGTAGGCCGTCTCGGTGAAGTCGCAGCGTTCGGCGATTTCTTCGATCGGGTAGCCCCGATAGCGGAGCACGCCCTTTTCCCCGTCCATGTAGGTGATCTGGCTGACGGTGGAGCCGGTGTTGGCGTATCCGTCGTCCAGGGTGATATAGCCGGTTTGCGCATATAGTTTGGAGATATCGATCACCCGATTTCCCTCGGTGCCCACCAGAATCGGCAGTTCGAACTCCCGATCATTCAGTTGCAGTCTGGCGTTCTCACTCACGGCATACCTCCGGCACGATGGCGATCGCGGGTGTCCTGGAGTTGGAACCCGCGCTGTCGGGCAACTCGAAAGGGGAAGCCCAGAGCCTTCCAGTCTACCTCGCCGCGGAGCGGGGGGCAATTCCGGCCCGGGGCACAAAGCCGTAACCATTTGCACAATATGTGGTTGCGATCACAGGGAGACTGTCGCCCCGCTCCGGTGGCCCCCCCCAACTACCCACCGCGGGTCCCACCCGCTGGAGTGTTCCGGGCTGGGGGCCTGAGAGGGGGATCAACCCGGCATATCGCCGTAGGATCCCGAGAGGAGGTCGGCCGGATCGATGGCGAAGGCCTCAAGGAGCTGTTCCAACTGGGCCCGGCCCGCCGCATCGTCCAGCTCGGGCCCCAAGACCGCCTCGAACTCGAGGAAATTGCCCAGGCCGACCACCTCGTCGAGGTGGATCCGCACGTTGTGCAGGAGAAAGATCTCTCGCCGCTTCTGGACGACTCGACGGACCCCCCCCCAGCCCCTCTCCCGTAAGCGGGAGAGGGGAGGAGGCTCCGTTGGCCGGGCGGCAGGAGAGAAGGGCCGTTACTGCGGCCAGGTCGAGCATGAGCGTGTACCATGGGTTTACCGGCACTCGGCCGAAACAGCCGCACGTCGCCTCGCCCGTTAGGGCCTTGTACAAAGCGACGCAGCCGAATGTGCTGAAGCACAACAGCGCGAGCTGGTGGCTCCGGCGGGGATAGAGGCCGAACGAGAGCCAGAGGCCGAAGAAGAGCTCGAACTCGACCACGGCGATCAGGAACGAGCGGGAAGTGAGCAGCCCCGTCCCGGCCACCGGCTCGGTCGCCAACTGGTGGCCCTTCAGAGCGGCAGCCGTCAACAAGACGAGCCCCAGCGCCACGCGGACGACGCCGTAGGGCGTGATGCGGACCCGGCCGGGATGAGCGACAGGACAGCCCATGACTACCCTCCCTGTCCCGGCGGCCAAGGTGGCCGGATCGCCGAGGTGAACGTCTCAGACCACCGGGACGTGCAACCGTTGAGGCTAGCACCTTACGGAAGAACGTCAATCGAAAAAACACCTTTCCCCCCGAGAGACTCGAAAAAAATCGCCAGAACGCCCAGCGGCACGTGAAGCTGGGGGGGGCGCAAGCCAGGATGCCCCGCCGTCCGGATCGGGTGTGACAGACTGTTGCCACCCCGCGGGCTCAACACCTGCCCAAAGCTTGCCCACGCGGATGGTCTTGCGCCTTCCGCGCCGCAATCGCCGCTGGTGCCTTGATGCGGTTATGGCTCCGGCCGGGTCATACGCCAGGGGTCCAGCGCCTCGTCGAGTTGCTCCTCCGGCAGAATCTTCTTGTCGCGGCAGAGCTGGCGGATCGTCTTGCCCGTCTCCCAGGCCTCCTTGGCCAGCGCGGCGGCCTCCTCGTAGCCGACGTAAGCGTTCAGCCCCGCGGCCAGCGATAGACTCTTCTCCACCGCCGCCGCACAGGCCTCCCGGTTGGCCTCCATCTCCGCCAGGCAGAGGTTCGTGAAGGCGCCCGTGGCCCCGGCCAGCACCCGGATGCTCTCCAGCACGGCGTCGGCCATCACGGGCATCATCACGTGCAACTGGAACTGCCCCCCCGCCACCCCGCAAACCGCGATCACCTGGTCGTTGCCCAACACCCGGGCGGCGGCCTGCATCAGGCTCTCGCACAACACCGGGTTGACCTTGCCGGGCATGATCGAGCTTCCCGGCTGGCGCTCGGGGAGCTTCAGCTCGGAGAAACCACACCGCGGTCCCGACCCCAACCAGCGAACGTTGTTGGCCACGCCGAACAGCGTCGAGGCGATGCACCGTAACTGCCCGTGACATTCCACCAGCCCGTCGCGCTGGGCGTTGGCCTCGAAGTGATCTCTTGCCTTCACGCAGCCGATACCCGTCTCCTTGGCCAGCAGTCGGCAGACGCGGCGGCCGAACTTCGGATGCGTATTGATCCCGCTGCCGACCGCCGTCCCGCCGATCGGCAGCTCGCGGACCGCCATCTCCGCCCGGACGGCCCGCTCGACCGACAAGTGCAACTGGCGGGCCCAGCCGCCGACCTCCTGTCCCAGCGAAAGCGGCGTGGCATCTCCCAGGTGCGTGCGGCCGATCTTCAGAACGTCGTTCCATTGAGCGGCCTTTTCCGAGAGGACCTCGTGGCATCGGACTAGTGCCGGGATCAACGCGTCCCCAATCGCCACGCCGACCGCCACGTGGATGGCCGTCGGAAAGACGTCGTTGCTGCTCTGGCCCAGGTTGACGTGGTCGTTCGGATGGATCGCCTTGTCGGGACTGAGCCGGTCGCCGCCGCTAAGCTCGATCGCCCGATTGGCGATCACCTCGTTGGCGTTCATGTTGCTCGAGGTGCCCGAGCCGGTCTGGAAGACGTCCACCGGAAACTGGTCGTCGTGGCGCCCCTCGGCCACCTCGCGACAGGCCGCCACCAGGGCCTCGACCTGCCGGTCGTCCAAGGGGTTCTTGCCCGAGCCCGTCAGCTTGCCCAGGTCCCGGTTCACCGTCGCGGCCGCCCACTTGACCAGACCGATGGCATGGATCAGCTCCCCCGGCAGGATCCGGCCCGAGACGGGAAAATTCTCCACCGCGCGTTGTGTCTGGGCCCCGTAATACGCCCTGCCGGGCAGGCGCACCTCGCCCATCGAATCACGCTCCACCCGAAAATCGCTCATGGTCGGCCCTTGCTGCGCTCGTGCCTTGCCGCGACAGAGCCTCAATCATACCAGTTGGTCCCGCCCTCAGTCAGCCCACCAGCCCGCCACACCACCATCTCCGGTCCCGGCCGGAGGGAACCCCACCCGCGCCCCCAACGTCCAACATTCTGACAGGATTGCCCCATATTCGGTTGAATGCCAATGACCGAGACCCGAATAAGGCGAGCGGCGGGAAGGGATTTACCGTCGGATTGGGGTTGTCGTCTTGTTGGGCGAGCGGAAGAAGGCAACTTACCCGTAGGATGGAATGGGATTACAGTAGGACGGAATGGCATTCCGTCCCGGTCGGATTACAAATCCGACCTACACGGTAAACCTTTTCCTGCCGCTCGCCTAACGGTATAATGAGTGTACTGGAGACTGGCGATCGCCAATAACCCTATCGGGGGATGGAATTGCCAGGAGCAGAGCCATGACAGAGCTTGAAAAACAGGTCCAGAGGGCCCACCGACGCCTCGGCTTTCAGCGGTTCTTAGGCGTCCTCGGCTGGTGCTGGGCTGCCACGCTGCTGATCGCCTTGGGGTTGGTTGCCGTCGACAAGTACTACCCCGTCAGCCTGGCCCTCTCGAGCTGGGCCACCGAAGCCTGGGGATGGGGCGATTGGCTGGAGGTCCGCATCGCCGAGGCCGCGGCCGGCGACGCCACAGGGCCCTTGGGCATGGGCATCACGCAGGGGTTGGGACTGCTCTTCGCGGGCCTCATGGTCACGCTCGCAATCGCACTCGGCGCCCTGGTGGCTATCGTCTACACCCTCCTCACCCGCCGAAAACCCCTCGGCGCCGCCATCGAGATCGACCGCCGTTTCGGACTCAAGGAGCGCGTCGCCAGCACTCTCTCCCTGACCCCGGAAGACCGAGAAAGCGAAGCGGGCCGGGCACTGGTCAAAGACGCCGTCCGCCGCATCCAGCGGGTCGACGTCGCCTCGCGGTTTGGCTTGGCCCCCCGCAAGCACGTCCTCCTGCCGTTGATCCCCGGACTGCTGGCCCTGCTGGTCGGCTTCTTTCAACCCATGGCCGGATCTCCCGCCCAGGCCAAGGCCGAAGCCCTCAAGGCCCGGCAGCAGGTCAAGAAGTCAACCAAGACCCTCCGCGACAAACTGGTTCAGCGCCGTAAGAAGGCCCAGGACAAGGGCCTCAAGGACGCCGAACGGCTCTTCAAAAAACTGGAACAGGGCACCCGGGACATGGCCGGCGGAAAGACCGAACGAAAAAAGGCCCTCGCCAGACTCAACGATCTCTCCCGGGAGTTGCAGGATCGCCGCAGCCGCTTGGGGGCCGACAAGATCAAGAAAGAGCTGGACCAACTGAAAAACATCGACCGCGGACCGGCCAACAAGTTCGCCAAGGCCATCCGCCAAGGCGATTTCAAGAAAGCCGCCGAAGAGCTGGAAGCCATCAAAAAACAACTCGCCGGCAGCAACCTCGACGAGAAACAAAAGCAGCAGTTGGCCAAACAGCTCCAGCAGATGCAACAGAAGCTCCAAGAGTTGGCCGAGGCGCACCAGAACGCCCAAAGGGACCTGCAAAATCAGATCGCCAAGTTGCAGCAGGCCGGGCGATTGGGCGAAGCCAACAAGCTCCAAGAGCAACTCAACAAACTGCTACAGCAGGCACCCCAGATGGAGCAGTTGAACGAAATGGCCGCCAAGCTGGGCCAGTGCGCCAAATGCCTCCGCAACGGCCAGCTTGCCGATGCCGGCGAGGCACTCAATCAACTTCAGGCCAATCTCCAGCAGCAGTTGGACGAGATGGAGATGCTCAATGAGGCTATGGAACAGCTCCGCATGGCGCGGAACCAGATGAACTGTCCCATCTGCGGCGGGGCCGGCTGCAAGGCCTGCCAGGGGGGCATGGGCATGGGGGCCGGCCGCGGCAAAGGTCCCAGGCCCGAGGCCGAAGAAGATACCGCCAGCTACGACTCCCAGGTCAGGCAGAAGATCGGCAAGGGCGCCGCCGTGGTCACCGACCTGGTCGATGGTCCCAACGTGAAAGGAAACGTCGAAGAGGAGATCAGGCAAGACTTCGACACGGCCCGCCGAAGCACCACCGATCCCTTGACCAGCCGCCGCATCCCCCGCAAACACAAAAAACACGTCACGGAGTACTTCAATCGCTTCCGCGAGGGCGAATAAGCGGAATGCTGAATCTCCGATTTGACTGCGATCAGGCGAAATTCAGCATTCAGCATTCTCACTTGTCGCTCTTCACCCGCCGGGGGATCGTGAACGAGTAGATGCAAACCACCGCCCCGGTGGACAGCAGACTCCAAGGGGCCCATGGCGGCGGCGTAATCTTCTTGTTGGGCCCCAGCTTGGGCCCGTTGTCCCACGGCAAGGCCGACGATTGAGGGGGCTCGCGCATCTTCAGATTCACCGTCTCCACCCCCAGACACTCCACGCCCAGGATCATCAAGAAAATCCCGATGGCCAGAAAGAACGAGCGCCACATCGTTTGGTCCTCCGATATATACGGCCTCCCGGCGGCGCGGCTGCGGTCTCCCGCCCAATCGGCAGGCGGCGACCGCGATCGAGATCCCCACGCCCTCCTTGTTGATCGACGCCCGGGCCCAGCCGACTGTAGCCGGCCCTCGCCCCCAACCCGCCGATGCCCCGATCCGGGGTGACGATTAAAACGCCTGTGCCGACTTGCGCGAATGGCGAATGGGGTCAGACCGACGTTAGTCACTAGTGCAGCTCATTCTCCAGAATGGCGGCCGTCTTCCTCAGGTCTGCGGCGGATTCGACTCGTCGCACAGCCGTGTTGACGCTACTGTGCCCGCGGTACCCCAATGCCCGGGCAATCTCTCCCGCCGGGTAACCGAAGCGGCGACGGGCCAAGTAGGCGGCCATGGATCGGCTCGCGTCGTCGATTCGTCTCCCCAGTCTCCACGACCACCGATCAGCGCCGAAATGATCGCAGACCACCAAAACGATCGCCTCAAGCGACGGGCGCGTCCGCAGTTTTCGCAACTGGGGCAATTCCGGGTTGTCCGGCATATCATCCAGGACTTTGCGGATACGCGCCACAAAGGCCTCCGAACCGACAAGCAGACCGCCGATCGCGTCGGCAAACGGGGATCTCGGTTTCTGTCCCACTCCCGCCGCCACGAAACGGCCGTAGGCTCGACGGGCCGAAGCCGCGTCGCGGCCGAACTCTCCCAGCACGCCGTCGTAGCTGATCCAGTCCAGTGCCCGCCGAGCGCGCTGGTAGCCCGCGAAACTCCCCCAACGCCACTGGTCCGGCCGCCGGACCATGCCCGCCCGAACCGGATTCAGATGGATGTATCGACTGACCTCCAAATAGTAGCCTTCCTCCTGGATCAGATGTCCTTTGTAGCGGCCTTGAAACAAATGTCCGGCTCGCCGGTGGCGGCGATTGAAGTAGCTGGTATAGCTGCCGTTGAGCAGATGCATTCCGGCCGAGAGGTTGGCCTCTGGCGTTTCCACGAACAGATGTTCATGGTTGTCCATCAGCACGAACGTGTGGAGTCGCCATCCGTACATCTCGACGGTTCGGCGGATCCATTCGAGCCGCTTGAGCCGGTCGGCGTCGTCGCGGACAATCGACCGGCGTTCGATGCCTCGCGACATCACGTGATAGAGAGCACCCGCAAACTCGATACGCAACGGTCGGGCCATGGCCGTATCCTAGCGGATTGCCGGCCAGACGCCAAGGCCTAATGACTAACGTCGGTCTGACCCCAGAGCTGGGTCAAGTGCCGCCCAAAGACGTGACCGGGCAGCTTCCCTCCGGTCTCTTCGTTCTGCACCCACAGGTGACGCTGCCCGAACCATGCCCCGTTGTTGGTCCCGTCGGCGCGGACGATCGGCGGGATTTCCTCTTTGGCGTCCTTCTCTCCCCGCTTGCCCTCCACGATCTTCCGCGACCAGCCTTCTTTCGTCGAGGTGAACAGGAACAGCGAGTACCGCTCGGCGTTGGAGAAGACGATGTCGAGCCGGCCGTCCTCGTCGATATCGACGAACCGAAGCCCGGCGTCGCCGCCCTGGCCGTCGACGACCTCCACGCCCTCGGGCAGCCTGCACTGCGGGCTGAACGTCTCCCGCTCGGGCACCCATCGGCACAGCCAGTCCCCTCCTCGGGACCGCAGTATCGCCTCACAAACCCCGTCACCGTCCACGTCCAGCAGCCGCGCGCCTCGACGCTTGGCGGCCTCGACGCCGGCCGGGTCGGAACCCGACGGCGCCCCCGGATTCGGGTTCCGCGTGGACCACCGGCGGCCATCGAAATGCCAAGGCACGTACTGCTGGGTCAGGAAACTGGCCTGCCCGCTCGGCTGGGCCACCCCGAACCGAACGCCCGTCTCCCGGCGACTGCCGTCCTTCTCAACACGGACCAGCCGCTTGGGGAAGGAACTGGTGGCCCACCGGCCCGTCTCCGGCGACCAGATCCGCGTCTGCTCGACTCGCCGGTTGCCGACCACCACGTCCATGTACCCGTCGCCGTTGACGTCCAGCACCCGCACGCCGTTGTCCTGCCCGTCGGCCGCCCGCAACGGCTCTCCGCCGAGGAGGTTCTTCGTCAGCCGATCGTAGACTTCGCGAAAGGTCAGAAACTTGACCTTCTTGCCGTGCTTGCTCACGGCGTGGTCGATCAGCTCGACGATCTGATCGTTGCGGATCCAACCGTGCGGGTGGAAGCAGATCGAGAAGATGCCCTGCTTGACCACCACCGCGTCCACGGCGGCCTTCAGGTCGCGTACCGTCGTCGGGCTACAAACCCCGCTGAGGTGCTGCGCGTCCCAGTCGCTGGGCATCAGCACCGGGATCTCCCAGCACAGCCGGCCAATCACGTACGGATAAGGATAATCCTCGATCAGGTTGGCCATCACACGGTCGGTGGGCACGTACTTGCGGAACCGGCCGGGCACCGGCCGAAGGGTGGTCGGCGAACCTTGGTCGCGGCCCGCGGTCTCCAGCACCAGCCGGCGCGGCAGCGCGGGATCGGCGGCCGTAAATACCAGGAACACCGACGAATCGACCGACAGGAAGTTGCCCCGGGGCGTCGTCCGGTTGAAGATTTCGGTAAAAAACCGCGGACTGACCGAGCTCATCGAGTCGCAGCAGGGCATGCGGAAGGCCACGGAACGGTTGCCCGCAATGCCCGCCATAAAGTCCACCGACCGGTCATACGTCCGCTTCGCGGCGGCCAGCTTGCCGCCTTGGAGCAAAGGACAGGGATGGTCCCACGTGTGTGCCTCCAGGCTCGCGCCCTCGGCGAGCCACTTCTGTAATTGGGGGTCGTCTGGGTCGGTCCGGTTGGCCATCAGGCTCACCGGCGCCCGGCCGTCGATCTTCTTCAGCCGGTTAAGGATCGGCCGCAGAAAGCCCTCGTGCCTGGCCGGCTCGCGCAAGTCGTCCGTTGCCAGCACAATCACGGCCTCCACGCCGGGCTGGCCGACCCACTGCGGCGTGATGAGCTTTGGCGTATCGAGGCCGGCGTAGTACGGATCGCAGAACTCGTCCAGGTACGCCAGGCGATTGCCGTCGACGGCTCCCGCGATCGAGCCGAGCATCAGCAGAACCAAAAGGGAGCAGGCACCGCGGGCAGAAGACATCGAGAATTCCTGATTGCGATCTGGTGGCTTGGGTGTGCGGCCTCTCCGATCCACAACGGCAATGGGCCCATGATCTCTGCCAGCGCACGCGATGTCAAGGCGCCTGTCAAGTACCGGGCAGAAAGAAAATGGGAACCCACCCTCCGCCCCGGGAAATGCCCAGGCAGGCGCAACCACTCCAAAGAACACACCGACCCGCGATCCTCCTGCCCCAATACCCTTCAATGAAGCGCAAACCCGGTGCCAACACGGTGGCACCGGCGTCTCGCCGGTCTGACGGAACTCATCGCAGCGTGCTCACTTAAGCGAAAATGGAACTGCCCCCCTTGCGGCGGGCGGCAAAGTCAAAGACTGTCCTTCGACGGCCCCCAAATACCACAAGGCGCACCCCGGGCTGCAATCCTCTTGCCCCGCTGCCGCATAGGCGTCACCCGGCGACGCCCACTTGCCGTGAGACTTCCGAACCGGGCCAGCCCGAGCCGCGGCCGCCATCCGTCCGGGCTCACTGCCAAATCCCGGCTCTCGGCTTCCGGCTGTGCCAGATATAGCAGCCAGGTGGCGTGCCGAAGATCGGTCAGGCCCGGAAAAGGGGATTTCCGCGAAAGCCGTGATCAATCTTCCGGTCGTGCGGGACCGATGCAAGACAAGGGGATAAATCGGCTGCAAGGTGCTTGTTCGGCTTGCGCAAGTCCTCTATAATCGTGGTGATCGTAGGGATTGTGGGGCAAGCTGGTTGTGGCTTGGGTCGGCGGGCGGCGGAGAGTGACCTTGTCCGCAAAGCGCAAAATCCTGCTGGTGTGCGACTCCCAAGAGAGCGTGGAGCGGATGTTGGCCCGCGTGGTCCGCCCGTCGCCGGAACAAGATCCCTCCCCCGACGAGGCCACCGACGTCGTCGTCGTTCAGAGCCCCATGCGGGCCCTGGCCCTGCTGGCCCGCCAAGAGTTCGCCGGCGTCTTCGTCACCTCCAAATACCTCCGCAAAGCCCTCCAGATCGGAAAGCTGTTGCAGAACGAGGAGATCCTCGAGGGAATGCCCGACGGGGTCGTGCTCCTGGATAGCGACAACTCCATCCTCTGGAGCAATGGCCGCCTGTGCCAGTGGAGCGCCCGCGAAAAGGTGGCCGGGGCCAACTTCTACACCGTGCTGGGAAGCCCCGAAATCCTCGGCCCCGACTTCTGCCCCTTCCACACCGCCCTGGCCACTGGCCGGGGTACCAGTTCCACGTTGCGCAGCGGGGACAGTCGCTTCTTCCACATCCACGCCGCCCCCGTCCGTGAGGTGGACAGCCCCCCGCGGCACCTGATCGTCACGGTCCGAGACATCACCCACGAAATGCACCAGCAGCAGAAGTTGGCCGCCATCCACCGCGCCGGCATGGAACTGGCCGACCTCGCGCCCGATGAACTCTCCCAAATGACCATCCCCGAGCGGATCGAGCTGCTCAAGGCCAACGTGCTCCACTACACCAGGGACCTGTTGAACTTCGACGTGGTCGAAGTCCGTCTGCTGGATCAGAAGACCGGCCGATTGGAACCGCTCTTGTCCCAGGGGATGGAGCCCGAGGCGGCCGTCCGAGTCCTCTGCGCCCAGCCACAGAACAACGGCGTGACCGGCTTCGTGGCGGCCACCGGCAAGAGCTACCTCTGCGAGGAGACCGCCGAGGACCCGCTCTATTTCGAAGGCGCCCGGGACGCCCAAAGTTCGCTGACCGTGCCGCTGGTTTTGCACGACGAGGTGATCGGCACCTTCAACGTCGAAAGCCCGGAGCCTAGGGCCTTCGGCGAAAGCGACCTCCAGTTCCTGGAAATCTTCAGCCGCGACGTGGCCGTGGCCCTCAACCAGTTGGAACTCCTGGTGGCCGAAAAGGCCAGCACCGCCGCCGAAAGTTGCGAGGCAATCCACAGCGCCGTGGCCTTGCCGGTCGACGAGATCCTCAACGAAGCGGTCAACGTCATGGAACGCTACATCGGCCACGAGCCGGAAGTGGTCGAGCGGCTGCAACGCATCCTCCGCAACGCCCGCGACATCAAGCAGGTGATCCAGATGGTCGGTCAGAAGATGGCCCCCGCCCAGGCCCATCCCCACGCCGTCAAAATCGAGGAACGGCCGGCCTTGCAGGGCCGCCGGGTGCTCGTCGTCGATGCCGACGAGAACGTCCGCAGCGCCGCCCACGCCCTCTTGGAACGCTACGGCTGCGTGGTGGAAACCGCCCACGACGGCGCCGAAGCCGTCTACATGGTCCGCGCCATGACCGACGGCGGATACGACGTGATGATCGCCGACATCCGCCTGCCCGACATGACCGGCTACGAGTTCATGCTCAAGCTCCAGCGATTAATGGACCCCGTGCCCCTGGTGCTGATGACCGGCTTCGGCTACGATCCGGGCCACTCGATCGTCAAGGCCCGCCAGGCCGGCCTCCAGGTCGTGCTCTACAAGCCCTTCCGCCTCGATCAACTCGTCAGCACAGTCGAGCAGATCATCCAGTCCCCCGGCCCCGTGAAGCAGGCCTGACCTTCTTCGGCGGCTTCTTCTGAACGCCCCGCAGCGGCCAGTGCTCCGACTCAGTGCGCGCGGTCTTTAGATAGTCGGCGATCTTGGCCACCACGTCCGTGTGATCGGCGGCGACGTCGTTAGCCTCGGCGAGGTCGGTCCGCAGATCGTAAAGCTGAATCGGCGCGCCGGGGGCCGCCCGCACCGCCTTCCAAGGGCCCATCCGCACCGCCTGCTTGCTGCTGCGGCCTTCGTGAAACTCCCAGTACATGAACTCTCGCCTCATCGGTTGGCGCTTGCCCAACAGCGTCGGCACGATCGAGATCCCGTCGATTCCCGACGCCACTTCCCTGCCCGCCAGCTCACAGGCCGTAGGCAGGAAGTCGGCAAAGTGCCAGGGCAGACCGCTGGTCACGCCCGCCTCAACCTTGCCCGGCCATCGGGCGATCCCCGGCACGCGGATCCCCCCGTCGTGCAGCGACCGCTTGTAACCCTGAAGCGGCCCGGAACTCTGGAAAAACGCCGGATCGGCCCCCCCCTCCTTGTGCGGCCCGTTGTCGCTGGTAAAGAACACTATCGTCTCCTCGTCGATCCCCAGCTCCTCGAGCTTCGCAAACAGCCGGCCCACGTCGCCGTCCAGCCGGGTGATCATCGCCGCGTGGCCCTTCTGCGGCTCGGGCCAGTCCCGCTCCTCGTACGGCCCGTAGCTGGGCACCTCCATCCCCCGGTTCCCCGCCTCGTTGTTGGCGTGTGGAATCGTGTAAGCCAGGTAGAGGAAGAACTTCTCGCCCTTGCGGCGATCCAGGAAGGCCAACGCCTCCTCGGTCATCAGGTCGTGCGAGTACTCGACCCGCTTCGTGGCCACGCCGCCGGGCGTGCGGTCCCTGCCGCCGATCACGTGGTTGACCTGGTTGCGAAGCCGAAACTTCTCTTCGTTCTGCCAGAGGTATTCCGGATAGTAGTTGTGGGCGTGCCGCTGGTTGAGGTAGCCGAACCAGTAATCAAAACCCTGGCGGTTCGGGATACCCGTCGAACCCGCCTCCCCCAAGCCCCATTTCCCCACGATGCCCGTCTTGTAGCCGGCCTGCCCCAGCAGCTCGGCCACGGTCACGTCACCCGGCCGCAGCGGCACCAGCGCGTTGCCGCGGACCAGGCAGTGCCCCGTATGATAGCCGGTCATCAGCACGCACCGCGACGGCGCGCAGACCGTGCTCCCCGCGTAGCAGTCCGTAAACCGCATCCCCTCGGCCGCCATCCGGTCGAGCTTCGGCGTCCGGATCACCTTCTGGCCGTAGCAGCCCAGGTCGCCGTAGCCCAGGTCGTCGGCCAGAATAAAAATGATGTTCGGCCTCGCGTCCGCCGCAGCGGAATCGCCTCCGACGGTCAACAACCAACTGGCGGTCAAAACCGCCCCCACGGCAAACATGCGGCAAAAGTCTTTCATCGAACCACCCTTCCCAAGTTGCCGAATTCCGGTTTAGTTTCGGTTTAGCCCCGGCGGCCACGCCGGGCAATACCGCTCGCACTGCCAGGCCGCAAGCGGCAAAACTCCTTCGCCATCGTAGCTTCCCAACCCCCCGCTTGCAAGTATCCAGGCCCTTTCGTCTAATGGCGCAGACACCCCCACAGGAGCCCACCCCATGAAGATGTTTCTCCGCGGCCGCTGGGTCGATAAGCCGCAACAGGTCGAGGTCATCAACCCCTTCGACCGCTCCGTGATCGACACCGTCCCCAAGGCCGACTCCCACGACGTCGATGCGGCCCTCGCCGGGGCGGTCGATGGGGCCCGGATCATGCGAAACGTGCCCGGTTACGAGCGCTTCGTCGTGCTCCGTAAGGCCGCCGGCCTGATGCAGAACCGCGTCGAAGACCTCGCCCGAACCGTCAGT
>CAZUAM010000086.1:14044-15826 GCA_964618095.1 uncultured Planctomycetaceae bacterium
AACCCTCGCCGAGGCCCGCAACGAAGCCACCCGGGCGGTCCAGACCTTTGAGCTCTCGGCCGAACAGGCCAAGCGCCTCGGCAGCGAGGTCCTGCCCCTGGACGGGGCGCCCGGCTGTGCCGGCGACTTCGGCCTGACCATCCGCGTCCCCTGCGGCGTGGTGGCCGCCGTCACCCCGTTCAACTTCCCCCTGAACCTCGTCTCCCACAAGGTGGCCCCCGCCCTGGCCGCCGGTAACTCGGTCGTCCTCAAACCGGCCAGCGACACCCCCCTGGTCGCGCTGAAACTCATCGAGATCCTCCTCGAAGCCGGCCTGCCCCCCCTGGCCGTCTCCTGCCTGACCGGCCCCGGCGGCGAAATCGGAGAGGCCATCTGCACCGATCCCAGGGTCCGAAAGATCAGCTTCACCGGAAGCCGCGCAGTCGGCGAGCAGATCTGCAAAATCGCCGGTATCAAGAAGCTCACCATGGAGCTCGGCTGCAACAGCCCCCTGATCGTCGCCGAAGACGCCGACCTCGACAAAGCAGCCGAGCTGGCCACCATCACCGGCTTCGCCAACGCCGGACAGGTCTGCATCTCCGCCCAGCGCCTCTTGGTGATGGACAAGGTCCACACCGATTTCCTCGACGCACTGAAACCCAAGGTCGAAGCGATCACCGCCGGCAACCAGCTCGACGAGAGCACCACGATGGGCCCCATGATCCGCGAGGCCGACGCCGTCCGGGTCCGCAACTGGGTCGACGAGGCGGTCGCCGCCGGGGCCCGCCTCCTCTGCGGCGGCCAGCGACGGGGGCATCTGCTCCAGCCCATGATCCTCACCGGCGTCAAGCCCCAGATGCGCGTAAGCTGCCAGGAACTCTTCGGCCCGGCCGTCTGCGTCACCCGGGTAGCCGACCTCGACGAAGCCCTCACCCTGGCCAACGACACCCCCTACGGCCTCAGCGCAGCCATCTTTACCCAAAACCTCCAGACGGCCATGCGCTTCGCCCGAGAAGTCCACGCCGGCAACCTCCACATCAACTGGGGCCCCGTCTGGCGAGCCGACCTGATGCCCTACGGCGGCCTCAAACAAAGCGGCCTCGGCAAAGAAGGCCCCAAATACGCCGTCGAAGAAATGACCGAACTCAAGACGGTCATCATGCACGGCGTCTAATCGCCCCGTCCCCGGCTGTGACTCCGGCGTGTACCGGCGTGCGAGGTCTGCCGCAGGACTGACACAACCGTCTAGCCCCCATTGTTCACAAGCGTGGCACGGCCGTCTCGGCCGTCCTGCCCTGGGGAAACTGGCAAACCTGGAGCACGGCTGACACAGCCGTGGCACGCGAAAACCGACCCGACGATGGTCCTATGAATAATCCGCGTTTAGCGGGCGGGCTTGCCCGCCGTGTCGTTCGAGCCGCCCGCCGGGCCAGAATCTTCCGGTCAGCGATAACCGCGCGGTGCGCGTACGTGACACGTCACCAGTCCTGACACAACCGTTTAGCGGCCGGCCTTGCGCGCCGTCTCGTCCCCGCCGCACGCCGCGCTAAAAAACCCCGCGATTCGGCGAAACGTAGACCGGGTCGAGCGAAACACAACCAGCCAACGCAGCCACTCGTTTCGGCAGCACCCGGCCCAATTCCACCGCCTGCCCAACAGCCCCGCAAGGCCCACCTCTCCGCGGAGCCTTCCGGCCTCCTCGCGCGGAGGCCCTTGCCAATCCCCACCGCCCCCCCTAGACTCATGGTGGTCCGCCTCCTGGCCAGCCCTCTCGATCGGCCCCAAAGTCCGCCTGGCCTCTAC
>CAZUAM010000087.1:0-10556 GCA_964618095.1 uncultured Planctomycetaceae bacterium
CAATTACCCGTCAATCCCAATCTCCCTATATTCCGGCATTTTCATCAGCCCAGGGTGAGGGGGTGACTGGGTGAGGGGGTGACGGGGTGAACGGCTCAGGAAGTGACATAGTCATCGTCAAGGCCCCGCTGGACCCCCAACCACCCCCTCACCCAGACACCCCCTCACCCCGTCACTTTCCTGGCGAGACACCAGGGGGTACCCGACGCAGGACTACTTTCTTCGCCGCTTTTTCGCCTCTCCGGTCATGGGGACGAATGCCACCGGCGCGACCGACTTACGGCGGACCGTGCCGTCCTTTCGCTTTTCGATCAGAAGCAGATTCTGCCACCAATCGCCCACCGGAATCACCATCCGGCCGCCGGGGGCCAGTTGGTCCACGAGCGGCTGCGGCACGTGATCCGGGGCGGCCGCCACGATGATCACGTCGAACGGCGCGTGTTTGGGCCAGCCGCGGTAGCCGTCGCCGCAGCGGACCGTGACGTTCTTGTAACCCAGGGCCGCCAGCCGCTTCTTCGACTCCTCGGCCAGCGGCTTGACGATCTCGATGCTGTAGACCTCCTTGCACAGCTCGGCCAGCACGGCCGCCTGGTAGCCGGAACCGGTCCCCACGTCCAGGGCCCGGCTCTTCGGCGTGGGCCGGGCCAGTTGCGTCATCAGGGCCACCACGTACGGCTGCGAGATCGTCTGGCCGTGGCCGATCGGCAGCGGATAGTCGAGATAGGCCTCCCGCCGGAGCCGCTGGGGCACAAACCGGTGCCGGGCAACTCGGCCCATCGCCTCCAGCACCCGTTTGTCCTTGATGTCCCGGCCGGGGCCGCGGAGGTCCCGCTCGACCATCCGCCGCCGGGCCTCGATCAGTTGTGGATCTTCACGCGACTTCGGCCGTTTGGAGTCCGGCAGCGTCTCGGTTGGTGGAGATTTCGCGGCCGGATCCTGGGGCGGCTGGGAGCGAGCGGACCAAATGAGGCCGCCGACGGCGATGGCCGCGAAGACGGCGACCGGGCCGGCAACCACAACCCACCGCGTATGCTTCGGCCGAGACGTGTCCATAGCGGTCCCCCGTGCAGTGAACCTCTGGCCCTGATATTCTACGCCCCTGCCGGCGGCGGGGGCAAGCCGGGCGGCCGGCTCGACTGAGCTTGCCAAATTCACGCCGGTCCCCGTCGCCGCGTAGCCGCGGCGGCTAAACGCTCCGCTCTCGGAATCGTGTAACTCAGGTCAGATCTTCGGAAATGCCCCCTGGGCCACCTGGCGGAGCTTGTCGGGGTCGAGCAGTTGCACCCGGTTGTTGTCCAGCTCGGCGATCAGGCCGGCATCGACCAGCCGGCGGAGCGTGCGGGAGAAGGTCTCGCTGGTGAGGTTCAGGTGGCTGGCCAGGTGTCTTTTCAGGGTGGGTAGCTCGATCGAGCCGTCGCCGGCCGGCGGCGACTCCAACAGGAACCGGGCCAGCCGGCCGGCGGCGTCGCGCAACACCACGTCTTCCATCAGGCCCACCAGGTGGCGGACCCAATGGGTTATACCCCCGATGATGCCCAGGCAGAGCCGGTGGTCCTCTTCCAGGGCCTTTCGGAAGCGATCCGTCGGCAGCAGGGCGCAGGTAGTCTCTTCGACGGCCTCGGCGCTGGCGGGCAGGTCGAACCCCCCGATAGCCGCCACTTCGGCGAAGGTGTTTCCCGGCCCGACCACGTGCAGCACGTGTTCCTTGCCGCCGGGGGCCGTCTTGAACACCCGCACCAGCCCGCTGCCCACGACGTACACCCCGGGACACTCCTGCTTCTCGCGGAAGATCAACTGTCCTTTGCGAAATCGGCAGAGCCGGGCGATGGCCGCCAGCCGCTGGAAGCCCGAGGGCGGCACCTCGGAGAACAGCTTGCAGCCGTGCAGGATGTCGATCACGTCAAGCGGCAAGACGGGGCTCCTGGAGGCCATGCGGGGGCTCGTTGCCCCAATGTTCCTCAGTATGTAGAATTCTCCCGCCCGGCTTGATCCAGATCAAGGCCGGGTCCGTAAGAAGCAGCTAGGATAGACATGAGCCTGCTGGCCGGCCGGTAGCGACGGCCGGGCAGACCGATCAATCCGACTCTCCGGCAAGAAAGGAACCGACTTCATGTTCTGCTATCAGTGTGAACAGACCGCCAAGGGCACCGGCTGCACGGTCCAGGGTGTGTGCGGCAAAGACGAGACCACGGCCGCCCTTCAGGATCTGCTGGTCCACGCGGCCAAGGGCATCTCGATGTATGCCCATCGGGCCGGCCAGTTGGGCGCCTGCGACCGGGAAGTCGACGTGTTCCTGATCGAGGCCCTGTTTGTCACGGTCACCAACGTCGACTTCGATCCCCAGCGGATCGGCCGGCACCTCGACCAGGCGGCTGCAATGTTGGAGAAGGCCAAAAGGATATACCAAGGAGCCTGTGCCAAGGCGGGCAAGACGCCCGAGACGCTCCCGGGACCGGCGGCCTGGCAGCCGGCCGGTGATTTGGAAGGCCTGGTTCGCCAGGGCCAGGAAGTGGCCATCGCCAATCGCCGCACGACCTTGGGCGAGGACGTGGCCGGGCTACAGGAACTGATCACCTACGGGCTGAAGGGTGCGGCCGCCTACGCGGACCACGCCCAGATCCTCGGCCGGGAAGACACCGAGGTCTACGCCACCTTTCACGAGGCCATGGACTTCCTTACCCGCGACGATCCGACCACCGACGAGCTTCTCGGCTGGGCCTTGAAGGTGGGCGAGCTGAACCTCAAGGCCATGCAGTTGCTCGACGCGGCCAACACCGGCATGTACGGCCATCCCGAGCCCACCCAGGTCCGCGTGACACCGCTGAAGGGCAAGGCCATCGCGGTCTCCGGACACGACCTGAAGGATCTCGAGGAATTGTTGAAGCAGACCGAGGGCAAGGGGATCAACGTCTACACCCACGGCGAGATGTTGCCGGCCTTGGCCTATCCCGGGCTGAAGAAGTACAAGCACCTGGCGGGCAACTACGGCGGCGCGTGGCAGGACCAAGCCAAGGAGTTCGACAACTTCCCCGGCGCCATCCTGATGACCACCAACTGTATCCAGAAGCCAAAGGAGGGTTACCGGAACCGGATCTTCACTACGGGGCTGGTGGCCTGGCCCGGCGTGACCCACATCGGTCCTGACCGGGACTTCACGCCGGTGATCGAGGCGGCCCTGGCCGCACCCGGCTTCGGCCAGGACGGGCCGGAGAAGACGATCACCGTCGGCTTCGCACGCAATGCCGTGCTGGGCGTGGCCGATCAGGTCATCGAGGCCGTCAAGGGCGGCGCGATCCGGCATTTCTTCCTGGTGGGTGGATGCGACGGGGCCAAGTCGGGCCGCAACTACTACACCGAGTTCGCCAAACAGGTGCCCCAGGACTGCGTGATCCTCACCCTGGCCTGCGGCAAGTACCGCTTCAACAAGCTCGACTTCGGGGCCATCGACGGGATTCCCCGCCTGCTGGACATCGGGCAGTGCAACGACGCCTACTCGGCGGTGCAGATTGCCGTGGCGTTGGCCGATGCCTTCGACTGCGAGGTGAACGACCTGCCGCTGTCGTTGATCCTAAGCTGGTACGAGCAGAAGGCGGTGGCGATCCTGCTGACGCTGTTGCACCTGGGGATCAAGAATATCCGCCTGGGGCCCAGCCTGCCGGCGTTCGTCACCCCGCCGGTGCTCAACCTGCTGGTCGAGAAGTTCAACATCGCCCCGGTCGGCACGCCGGAGGAGGATCTGGCGGCGATCCTGGGGCAGAGCGCGGCGTGAGTGCCAGAAAAAGGATTCTGTGATTCGGGGAATTCCGCAACGTTACAGTCTGCCCCCAGAATCGCGCACCGCTGCTCGCTTGCGGCTTGGCAACAACGCTCGTGGTCAGTCGAACATTTCGCGGAACTGGCCGAAGAGGTAGTTGCTGTCGTGGGGGCCGGCCGAGGCTTCGGGGTGGTATTGCACGCTGAAGGCGGGCAGCTTCCGGTGCCGCACGCCCTCGATCGTCTGGTCGTTCAGGTTGACGTGCGTCACCTCCAGGTCTTCGGGCAAGGTCTCCGCCTGGACCGCGAAGCCGTGGTTCTGGGTGGTGATCTCCACCCGGCCGGTCAGCTTGTTCAACACCGGCTGATTGGCCCCGCGGTGGCCGAACTTCAGCTTGTAGGTCTTCGCCCCGCAGGCCAGCGACAACAGTTGATGCCCCAGACAGATGCCGAAGACGGGTCGCTTGCCCAGCAGGGCGCGGATGGTCCCGTAGGCGTACTCGAGCGGCTCGGGGTCGCCGGGTCCGTTGGAGAGGAAGACCGCGTCGGGCTGAAATTCCAGCACCTCGTCGGCGGTGGCCGTGCCCGGTAGGATGGTCACGCGGCAGCCGATCTCGAACAGGTGGCGGGCGATGTTCCATTTCATGCCGTAATCGAGCGCGACCACGTGTGGGGCATCGTGAGGCAGGGTCTTCTCCCCGCCCGGATGCAATCTTGCCCAGAGGCTCAGTGGCTCATTCCACTGGATCGGTTTCTGCGGGACTACCTCGCGGACCAGGTCGCGGCCGACCAGCCCCGGGCTGGCCTTGGCCTTGGCCACCAGGCTGGCGTCGTCCAGATCGACGCTGGAGAGAACGCCGCCCAGCGCCCCGTGGATGCGGATCCGGCGGACCAGCGCCCGGGTGTCGATGCCTTCGAGGGCGACAATGCCGGCCTGCCGGAGATACTCGTCCAGCTCCCCCTCGGCGCGGAAGTTGCTTGCCCGGCGGCTCCGCTGGCGGACCACGAACCCGGCCAAGTGCGGTCGGGCGCTTTCCACGTCCTCGCGGTTGACGCCGCAGTTGCCGATTTCGGTGTAGGTCATGGTGACGATCTGCCCGCGGTAGCTGGGATCGGTGAGGATCTCCTGGTACCCGGTCATCGACGTATTGAAGCAGACCTCGCCGTCGGCCTCGCCTTGGGCGCCGAAAGATATTCCGGTAAAGACGGTTCCATCTTCGAGGGCAAGCTTTGCGGTTTGCGCCATGTTGACGATTCACTTTGGGTTTGGTTTAGGGGGTCTCAGGAGTTTCCGGCGCCGATTGCCGGATGGGACCGGATGGCTGCTGCTACAGTCATCTAAAGTCGGTCAGCGCATCGGCCCGATAGCTCTTATAATGGCTGTGGGTCTCCGGACAAGGCAAACAATTTCATTTGCCGCGTTCGGACAGCCTGAAGTGAGGGCTCTTGTCCCGGCGAGCAAGAGCCCTCGTTTTTTTTGCGCGCCGCCGAGGGCCGCTTGCGGCTTAGCACGTCAACGGCCGATTATAGCAACCGACAGAAGCACGGAGTAGGTCCCCCGGGCAACTGTTTTGACAAGGCGATACCCTGCCAAGCCGCAGGCGGCTATACAGGTTGATAGTCGGGCGGGGCAGGGTTTGGCTTTGGGCGCAGGGGGACGTGGCCTTCTTCGCGGCGCAACAGGGCGACCAGGCTGGCGCCGCAGCGGTAGCCACGGGCTGCCCGGCCGGTGAGCAGGTTGACCAACCGGCGGGCCTCGCCGGCCAGGGTGGCCTCCAACAGGCGGTTCACCGCGGGAGTGGGAAGCCAGAAGTCGGTTCCCGACTCACCCGCCGCCCGGCCGCGACGCCGGTTCCACGCCCGGACGATCCTCACCAGGGGAAGCAGTCGGGCGTTGAAGTAGGAGATCAAGACCGTGCTGACCGGCAGATCGGCCCACACCCGCTCGAGTTGCCCCCGGTCGTAACGCCGATAGTGTCCGAACGCTTCGTCGTGCGGACTCCAGAGCGACTGGTCGGCCGGGACGGTCAGCAGGAAGTAGCTTCCCGGAACGGCCGCCGCCAGCAACTCCGAGAGCATGGCGAAGTCGTCGCTGACGTGTTCGAGCACGTCCATCAGGAGAAACAGCCGGGCCTGTTGCATCAGTTCTCCCAGGTCGTCCGGGGCGCGTCCGGCCAGGAACCGCACCTGGGGGAACCGCTGCCTTGCCAGGCGGACGGCCTCGAACGAGGCATCGATTCCGACGCACCGGTAGCGGTCGGCCAGGGCGGCGATGTTGGCTCCGGTTCCGCAGCCGATATCAACCACCGTGGCCGGCGGCGATTGGCCTCGCGGCGGCGGCCGGAGCACCTCGTCTACCAGCCGCCGCATGATCCGCCGCCGCCCGACGAACCACCAATGCCGCTGCTCGATGTCGGCGTGGAGTTGGAATTGTTGGGTTTGCACGGGATATTAGGGGTGCTCGGCAACTGTTGGGGAAACAGCCCCCGGCTCCCGCCGGGGGCTAAGGTCAACCCTCGGGTCCCGGCGGGGGCTAGGTTCAGCTACGCAAGCATAGCTTCTGCCGGCCCGCCGCTGGCCCCTAGCTCCCCAGACATCGGCCGATTTGGCGCACTGCCTGGCGGAGCCGGTTTTCGTTTTCGACCAGGGCCATCCGGACGTATCCCTCGCCGGCCGGGCCGAAGCCTGCGCCGGGGCTGACGGCCACGTCGCCCTCCTTGAGCAGCTTCATGGCGAAGTCGAAGGAAGTCATCCGGTCGGCCCAGGGGTCGGGGATCTTGGCCCAGACAAACATCGTGGCCTTGGGCCGCCGGATCGGCCAGCCCAGGCGCTTCAGCCCGCTGCACAGCACGTCGCGGCGGCGTTGGTATTCGGCCGCTTGGGCCTCCACGGCCGCGTCGGTATTGCGGAGGGCCATGATGGCGGCGATCTGGATGGGGCGGAACATGCCGTAGTCGTAGTAGCCCTTGATCGTCGATAGTGCCCGGAGCATCTCGGCGTTTCCGGCACAGAAGCCCACTCGCCAGCCGGCCATGTTGTAGCCCTTGCTCATGGTGGTAAACTCCACGCCCACGTCGATCGCCCCGGGGGCGGCCAGAAAGCTGGGGGTCTTGTAGCCGTCGAAGGCCACGTCGGCGTAGGCCAGGTCGCTGATGACCATCAGTCCGTACTGCTTGGCCAGCTTGACCACCTCCACGTAGAACGCCGGCTCGACGGTTGCGGTGGAGGGGTTGTGCGGAAAGTTGACGATCAGCACCTTGGGCCTGGGGACCATGTGGCGGCAGGTGTAGTCGATGTTCGTCAGCAGCCGCTCGCTGTCACCTACTTCCAGCAGGATCGAGTTGGCGGCGGCCAGGGCCACGGCGTAGAGGTGGGCCGGGTAGTAGGGGGCCGGCACAATCGCCGTATCGCCCGGCCCCAACACCGCCAGGCACACGTGGCTGAACCCCTCCTTCGACCCCAGGCAGACGATCAGCTCTCGTAGGGGGTCGAGCCGGACGCCGTGCTGCTTGAAGTACTTGGCGGCCACCTCGCGGCGAAGGCTCAAGATGCCTTGGCTCTCGACGTAGCCGTGGTTTTTGGGGTCCCGGGCGGCCTCGGCCAGCTTCTCGACGACCAGGTCCTGCGGCGCGTCGGTCGGGTTGCCCATCCCCAGGTCGATCACGTCGTCCCCGGCCCGTCGCTTCTGGTACATCAACCGGTTGATCTCGGCAAACAGATACGGCGGCAGCCGCCGCACCCGGTCGGCCACTTCAATCGAAAACGGCTCGTCCTGCCAGACCGGTTCGTCGGGGCGCTGCTGGTGTCTCATCGCTGTAGACGGAGCGGGACCAAGGAATCTTGCACGAAATGATCGAACCCACCCCTAGGATACTGCGACCCGGCCCGCAAGGGAAGCCGCTTGCGGCTTGGCCGGCTGCGCGGACTACTTCGCCAATTCCGCGGCCAGCAACTGCCAGAGGGCATCGAGCGACTGCGGGATCACACGGACGCCGGCCAGCGTGGGCATGAAGTTGGTGTCGCCGGTCCAGCGGGGCACCACGTGCCAGTGGAGGTGGCCAGGCAGCCCCGCCCCGGCGGGCAGGCCCAGGTTCAGGCCAATGTTGAACCCGTCGGGCTTGAGCACTTTCTCCAGTAGGGCAACCATTCGGGCGAGATCCTGGGTCAGCTCGAGCTGGACGTCGTCGCCAAGCTCGTCGAGCCGGGCCAGGTGGTGCTGGGGCGCAACCAGCAGATGCCCGTTGTTGTACGGGTAGCGATTCAGGATCGTGATCGTCCGCTCACCGCGAGAGACGACCAGCCGCTTTCGGCCGTCCGCGGCAGCCACGCACTGGCAGAGGAAGCAATCCCTCTCGGCGCCAGGCAACAGGTCGGCCAGTTCGCCCGGATCGGCCAGTTCTTTCTCACTGAGGATGTACTCCAATCGCCATGGAGCCCAGATCTGCTCGTGTGCCACTGCCCTGATTCCCCCCGTGTAGTGCCGTTTGGTGTGTAGCAAGTCTATCCCGGGCCGGAGCTTAGGGCAAGGCACCCGGCAGTCCCCTCTGTGGAGGTATTCTCAAGTCGAACGGCGGACTGGACGAAACTGATTGTAGGGGATGGGTGTGCTATTCCGGCTGAAACCATTATGCGGCCGCCGTCGGCCACTCGCCGTGCGGGCCGTCGGCCGCTAGACTGGGGAGGGAATAGGTTTTCGGAGCAGCCAGTTCCGCCAGTCGCCGGACCCCATAGAGTGGCGGTTCGACGCTGAACGGACGGTTCCGCGATAGCCGGCGGCAAACCTGCCGCCGGTCTTTCCGGCGTCCGTTGGACGCCGGCTACTTGTCGAATCGGATTTGAAGCCCGACCGGCGGGGCCGCCCGCCGCCCGTGTGAGCAGATACGGAACAAGCGGGCCGCAAGCGGCCCCGCTAAACCGTATCACATTACGCCTTCTGTTGACCCGCGCTGGACTACTAACGCATCCCGCCGATGGATTTTCGCGTCGACCTGAACGTCTTCCGGGGCCCGCTGGATCTGCTGCTCTACCTGGTGCGCAAGCACGAGGTGGAGATTGTGGATATCCCCATTGCCACGATCACCGACCAGTACCTGGAGCATCTGGCGGTGTTGGAGCAATTGGACGTTGGGGCGGTGGGCGATTTCCTGGGGTTGGCCAGCACGCTGATCGAGATCAAGTCGCAACAGGTGCTGCCCCGCGGCGACGAGGTCGAGAACGAGCCGGAAGATCCCCGCCAGGAGCTGGTCCGCCGTCTATTGGAGTACAAGAAGTACCGCGACGCGGCCAGCATCCTTCAACAGCGCAGCCGCGACTGGCAGCGGCACTACACCCGGTTGGGCAGTGATCTGCCCCCGCGCGAGCGAGACCCGGCCGAAGAGCCAATCCGCGAGGTGGAGCTTTGGGACTTGGTCAGCGCGTTCGGGCGGATTATCCGCGACACCGAGGCCGCCAAGCCGTCGAACATCGTCTACGACGAGACCCCGATCCACGTCTACATGGGCCGAATTCACGCCGACCTGTTGCAGCAGGGACGCCTCTCCTTCAGCGGCCTATTCCAGCCCGGCATGCACCGCTCCACCCTGGTCGGCATCTTCCTGGCGGTCCTGGAACTGGTCAACCACCACCAGGTCCGCGTGGAGCAAAACAGTCTGTTCGGCGAGATCTGGATCTTGCCGAACCTCGAGTGCACCGAACCTCTGGACCTCTCGAATGTCGATGATTATGATCACTCGGGACGTTGAGTATCAGGTCGCCGTGCCGGGAACCGCTAAACGGCGTGAAGACGCCCAATCCCCAGTCCCTAATCCCCAATCTCCAATCCCTAATCCCTGATCCCTGCCTGCCGGCCTCCTGCCCACCATGATCAACAACCTCCCGGTCAAAACAGTCACCCACAAAGACCTTTCGATCGAAGGCTACTCGCGGGCAGCGGTGCAAACCTACTGGCGGATCCCGGAGTTGAAGCTGGGGTTCGACCTGGGGGCACAGCCGTGGTCGTTCATGGGCACACCCACCTGGTTCGTATCGCATGCACACATGGACCACCTGGTGGCGTTGCCGGTGTACGTGGGGCGGCGGCGGATGATGAAGATGGAACCGCCGACCATCTATCTGCCCGAGTCGGCCGTGGAGCCGGTCCGGCGAATCCTGCGGCTGTTCAGCCGATTGGACCGCGGGCGGCTGCCGTGCGAGCTGGTGCCGACCGCCCCGGGCGATGAGATCGAGCTCTCGCGCGAACTGGTGGTGACCGTCTCCGCCACCGCCCATTCGGTGCCCTCGTTGGGATACGTGGTCTGGCAGCGGCGGAAGAAGCTCAAGCCCGAGTTCCAGGGCCTCGAGGGCGAGAAGATCCGCGACCTGCGGCTCTCCGGCGTGGAGGTGACCAACGAGGTCCGCCTGCCGCGGGTGGCGTACCTGGGCGACAGCTCACCGCCGGGGCTGGACGCCTGTGAGGCGATGTTCCAGGCGGAGGTGTTGATCACGGAGTTGACGTTCGTGGCTCCCAGCCATCGCAAGGACCGGATCCACAAGTTCGGGCACATGCACCTGGACGACCTGCTGGAGCGCCGGGAGCGTTTCCGCAACGAGTTGATCATCGCCGCCCACTTCAGCACCCGCTACCACCCCCGCCAGGTGCATTACCACGTCGAAAAGGCCGTACCCGACATGCTCGACGGACGGCTCCACCTGTGGATCTGATCCGGAGGCACAGCGCCGGCTACTCACATGCGGCTGGTCACTCAAGCGGGGCTGGTCACTCAAGCGGGGCTGGTCACTCAAGCGGGGCTGGTCACTCAAGCGGG
>CAZUAM010000087.1:10656-15766 GCA_964618095.1 uncultured Planctomycetaceae bacterium
GCTGGTCACTTCAGTGACCAGCGAATGACCAGCCCGCATCTCTTGCAGATGCCGCTCGTCGATGATCGCGAACGGATCGACCAGCTCCTGCCACCGCTCGCCCCGCTGGGTGATCGCCCAATCGGCGATCGGTCCCAGTTTCCCCTCGGCCAGCGCCAAGTACGGGACCCGCCGCGGGTCGAAGCCCGTGATCCGCGCCAGCGTGGCATCCAGGGCGGTGGGGTTCAGGCCCACGGCCAGCAGGCCCATGCGTTTGGGCGTACCCATGATCGGGCCGTCCCCTTCCATGCAGAGGATCCCGTCGACCACGGCAATCGTCCTGGGTACCGAGGCGTTGATGTCCACCACGGTCTGGGGGATTCCTGCATAGTGCAGCACGTTTTTGGGCCAACCGTAGACCTGCCCGGGCAGCGTCCCGTAGAGGTTCTTCATCGCCGCGGTGAAGCCGACCCAGTGGTGCGTCTTGAGCTTGGGCATGGAAACGAGCAGGTCGACCTCAAACAGTTCGCGCGGGAAGCGAAACTGCTCGATCGAGCTCATCCGCCCGGCGTTGGGTACACTGCGGACCCGGCTGTAGTTGAAATCGACGAACTCGATTCTTTCCGACTGAAGTGCGGCCCCCATTCCCGACTCGGACAAGGCCAGTTCCGTGTCGCGAACGTGTCCGGGTGCTTCTCCCACGAGGACCTCGGCCCCCCAGCCGCGGAAGACCTCCGCCGCGGCCAGCACCACGGCCGGATGCGTCGTCAGGTGAGGCGCCTCGCGAGCGGGTTCGACCAGATTGGGCTTCAGTAGCACCCGCCGGCCGCGTAGCCGGGGCGGATCGAATCCCACTGCCAGAAGCCCTTCCCGGATCGTCTGTGCCAGCGGGCCGCCGTAGCGTTGCCCTCGGGCGAGGAAAACGGGTTTCCGGGCAGTAAAGAGTCGGCGGGCGATCGGATAGCCGATCAGGCCCGCGGCCACTGCGCCGGTGCCTACCAGCAACGCGCGGCGATCGAGCGTGGCAGGACCCGAGGAGGTTGCAGGTGCAGGCGCGTGGTGGTCGTGTGGCATGGATCCTACCTCTGCTGGCCGGCTAGCGTGTTTGCGAACCAGGGGCAGTCGCGCCCCAAACGGGCCAAGACCGTCAGCGCCAATAAGTACGGCGAGGCGCCGTGCTCTAGGGTCCGCCGCCATGCGGCCTCCAGCCACCGATCGGCCGCCGCCGGCCGATGCCCGTGGGCGGCTGCCCCGATCAGGGCGTAGCACAGCGACGCGGTCGTCGTCTCCTCGCAGAGCACCCGGTCAAGGTAGTCAACGGACCGCTGCACGTGTTCGGCGGCGCTCTGCTCGCCATGGAGCGCAGCCAGTGCCAGGCCGGTGGGTTGCACCTGCGGGCGGAGCGTATTGCCCAGCACCTTCGTGTTGCCGTAGTTCCACCCGCCCGACGGCAGCATGCGGTCCAGGAGTAGCTCGACGGCAGCTTGGCTGCGGGGATGGCCGGCCTTTCCGCTTTTCTTCAGCGCCATGAGGTTGATCGCGGTGGGCTCGACCCAGGAATGGGTGGATTCGACCCACGGCCACCCGCAAAGCGCGGTGTCGTGTTGGAGGCTCGACGACCGGGGAAGGCTGCGGCCGCGGAACGACAGGATCCAGGCGACCGCTTTTTGGGTGGCGGCGTTCCATCGCGGGTCCTCGGCCAAGGCCGGCACGGCCCGCCATCCCAGAACGGCCCAGCCGGTCGGCCAGCGTGGATGGGGGTTGGCGGCGTCGATTCCCAGGCTTCCCTCGCCCGCCTGCACGTCTGCCAGCCACTGCAAGGCCGGCTCGGCCGCCTGCTCACCTCGCCCGGCAGCCAGGGCCATGGCCGCCAGCGCGGTGGGTTCTACGGCCGCGGCGCCGTTTGCGCGGTATCCACAGCACGGCTTCCCTGCCAGAAGATCGAGCGTCTGGTCGAACCACGACATGTTAGAACGGCTTTACCAATCAGTCATGGCGGGTGTCCAATACAAAGCTAGCTCAAACACTCCGCCCGGCGGCGCCCGCCAGACTGCGGGCCGCTGGAACGCGGTGCCGCCGGATGATAGAATGAATGGTTCGGATTGTACCGAATCGGCGTCAGCGGCGAGCCCTGAGCGTGAACGACCGGCGAAACACCCCCCGACGCGTTGCCGTGGTCGGCGGCGGCATCTCCGGACTGGCGGCGGCACACCGACTGATCGAGTTGGATCCCTCGTGCAATCTGACGCTGCTGGAGGCCGGATCGCGGCTGGGCGGCGCCTTGTGGACGATTCACGAGGAGGGCTTTCAGGTCGAGCAGGGCGTGGACAATTTCATCACCACCTTGCCCTGGGGTGTGGACCTTTGTCGGCGACTGGGGCTGGAAGATCAACTCGTCCAGACTAGCCCGGAGTATCGCCAGACGTTCGTAGCCCGCGCCGGCCGGCTGCACAAGCTGCCGGACGGGTTTCTGATGATGGCGCCCACGCGGATCTGGCCGCTGGCGCTGACGCCGCTGTTGAGCCTGCGGGGGAAACTCCGCTGCGGGTTGGAATACTTTCTGCCGCCGCGGGGCGACGATGCGGACGAGAGCATGGCCTCGTTCGTGCGCCGGCGGCTGGGGCGCGAGGCCTACGAGCGGCTGGTGGAGCCGCTGGTTGGCGCCGTCTACGCGGCGGACCTGGAGAAGCTCAGCGTCAATGCCACACTCTCCCGATTCCGCCAGATGGAACGCGAGCAGGGCAGCCTGATCCGCGCGATGCGGCGGCAGATGGCCGCCCGGCGCCAAGGCCAGACGCAAAGCGGCGCCCGATTCAGCATGTTCGTTACGCTTCGTCGGGGGCTTTCGAGTCTGGTGGAAGCAATTGCCGGAGGGTTGCCGCAGGGCAGCGTGCGGCTGAAGTCTGCGGTCGAGCGGATCGAACTTGAAGGCGACCGCTGGCGCGTCTTGCTGGCAACGCCCGGCCGCACCGCCGTTCGTCCCGCTCCGGTCCCGCAGAGCCACGCCGAGGCGTTCCAGGCCGTGATCTTTGCCGCGCCTGCGCACGTCGGGGCGCGGGCCTTGGGGGCGGTTGACGCCGAGATGGCCGCCATGCTGGGCACGATCGAACACTCCAGCACGGCCGTGCTGACCTTCGGCTACCGGCGGGAGCAAATTGCCCATCCCCTGGACGGGATGGGCATCGTGGTCCCGGCGGCCGAACGCAGCCCGATCCTGGCCTGTAGCCTCAGCAGCCGGAAGTACGTCCATCGGGCGCCGGAGGGGAAGGTGTTGTTGCGGGTGTTTGTGGGCGGGGCCCGCTTCCCGGAACTGGCTGCGATGGACGAAGCCGAGCTGCGGCCGCGGGTCCTGGGCGAACTGGCCGCGCTGTTGGGTATCCGGGGGGAACCCATCTACAGCCGCATCGCCCGATGGCCCAACTCCATGCCCCAATACCACGTCGGCCACCAGCAGTTGATCGCCCGGATCGCGGCCCGAGCGGCGGCACTACCCAACTTCGAGCTCTGCGGCAACGCCTATCACGGCGTGGGCATCCCCGACTGCATCCACGGCGGCCGGCAAGCGGCCGAGCGGCTGCTGGCCGCCTGCGGCTGAACATCACCGCTCAGAAGAACAGCACATACAACACCACCACGGCCACGACCACGCCGATGCCCCAGAACTTTGCCAGGCGGCTGGGCGTGAGGTCGATGTCGGTGGCCGCCGGCGTTTCGACTTCGGGCCGAACGGGCTTCCACCAGACCAGGACCAGGGCCGCCAGAAAGGCAAGCACCATACCCAGGCTGATCGCCGCGGGGCCAAGGTAGATCGGGACCCTGCCGTCCCCTTCCCGGCCGTCCTCCTCCTCGACTGTCTCTCGCTCGGCCGGTTCCGGCTGGCCCGCGCCGTCCCCGGCGGCTTCGTCCCCGGCGGGCTCGTCCCCGACAGGTTCGCCCCCGGCGGGCTGATCTCCGACAGGCTCGTCCCCGGCAGGTCCCTCACCGGCGGGCTCGTCCCCGGCGGGTTCGTCCTTGGCGTCTTGTCCCTGGTCTGCTTCTTCTCCCGGGGGCTGTGCCGGGCCGGGATCTTCGGCTTCCCGATCGAGCCGAATCCAGGGGAGGGTGACGCTGACTGACCGCTGCCAGTAACGGTAATCCGCACGGTACCGGTCCTTCATGATCTCCCAGCAGAACATGTACGTGTGGAGTGCCAGGATGACCGTACCGACCAGACCGATCACGGCGAACTTCAACAGCCGTCCCAGAGTCCCGGCGCCGGCTGCCGCGGGGGCTCGCTCCGTACGCGCCGCAACCCGCCGGGTCGTCGGCGCCGACAGGCGCAAGAGGAAAAGCGCCGCGACGAAAAACAACGCCACCGCCACTCCGGCCGGGATGAAGTGGACCCACAAGAAGCGTTCATTGGGCCAGCAGCTCATGCTGAAGTAGAAGATCGGCTTCGCAATCAGGCAGGCGCCGATCAGGGCGGTGCCGTAAGGAATCAGGTGCTCTCTGAGGAACCCCGGTCTTCCGCCCACCGGTTCCGCGTCGCCCGGCTCGGACGACTCCTCCACGTCGCGCAGCGGGGTCAGGAGGGTTACCACGGTCATGTATCCGCACAGGGCGATGAAGGTAAACGCCATGTGATGCAGGAAGGCCACCGTGGGCATGGTCCATAAGAAGAACGCGTAGAGCGGGATTCCCAGGAGCATCGCTCCGCAGGCCGCCTGGGCCGACGTCCTCCGGGAGAAGAGGCCGAAGAAGAAGACGGTGACGATACCCGGCGTAATGAAGCCCCAGGTGTTCTGGAGGTAGTCCACGATCCCCTTCCCGCCCGCGATCCATGCCAGCCGCGGCGCCCAGAGGCACGCCAGCACCACGAACACGGCGGTCAGCACCCGGCCCAGCGTGATCAGCGAGCGATCCGCAGCGTCCTTCTTGAGATGGCGCTTGTAGAGGTCCATGGTGAGGATCGTGGAGGCGGAGTTGAGCATCGAGTCGAGCGAACTCATCACGGCACCGAACAAGACCGCGAACATCGCGCCCTTCAAGCCGTTCGGCAGGATCGTCTGGATCAAACGTGTGTACGCTTGATCCCCGTCGGCAATCTGGCCGGCATAAAGCTCGTAAGCCATGATGCCGGGAAAGATGAGGA
>CAZUAM010000088.1:0-15736 GCA_964618095.1 uncultured Planctomycetaceae bacterium
AACACGAACTCCCGCGCGGTCAGGTCGGTCACCAGCAGCAGGTCCAGCGCCCGACCGTCCCGCTCACTGGTCATCGAGGTTACCGCCTGGGCGTTGACCAGCACCAGACTCAACAGGAACAGCAGGGTCAACAGCAACAGCGGGAACAGGGACACGGCGGCGCCGCCCTGTGCGGCCAACTGGTCGGTCTGGGCCATCCAGTGCAGGCCAAACGCCGCCAAACCGAACAGCACCAGGTAGGCCAGCTTGATCACCAGGATCTTTCGCCCGTAGGCCCAGGTACGCATCTCCCGCCAAATGATCGGGTTGTCCCACACGCGTCGGGTCCGCCCGGCCCTCTCCGCGGCCGCCAGGGCAGGGGAGTCCTTGATTGCTTCCCCTGCGGCCTGCTCGGCGTCGTGCTCGGCACCCCAGATGCTTTCGCGCTGCGGGGCGTCCTCTTCGGGCTGGACGGGCTGGGCTTCCCGCGGGGGGTTCCAAATACGAACCATCGCCACGGCCACCCCGTTGAGCACCAACGAGATCAACACCGTCACCACCAGGAACAGGTTTACCGGCGTACCCAGCGGCCCCAGGGTCGGATCGGCATGGACGTAAGGCCGGGTGGCCTCGTCGATGGCCTGCCAGGGGCTGAATCCGGCCGCCCAGCCCTGGCAGGAAAGTCCCCAAAAACTCTCGCCCACCGCACCGGTTTCCACGAACTTCCAAACCGCCAGCCACAACCCCAGCACCAATACGGTCATCGCCAACGCCTGGAACGTCTTCTCCCGCCACAACGCCAAGGTCGATCCCAAGCTGCCGCAGGCCAGCACACTGGCCAGCGTGACGGCAAACACCCGGGCGATCTGATCGAACGACACCCCGCCCAACAGGGCCGACAACATGAACAACGGCAACGCGCCGGCCAGCACCACCAACACGCCCAACAGGCTGGCCAGCAGCTTCCCCAAAACCAGCTCGCTGTTGGAAAGCCTGGTCAACAGCAGCAGCACCAGCGTCCGCCGGTCCTTTTCCTGGGCCACCGCGCTGGCGGAAAACATGGCCGAAAAGAACATCGCCAGCGCCAACTGTAGCCGGGCAAGAATCTGGAACAGGATCGTACCGAAACGGGCCAGATCCCCCAGGTCCCGGACTTCCTGCGTGCCGCTGAGCACCAGCCACGCCGTGGTCATCAGCACCAGCAGTGCCGCCACGTAGGCCGTACGGGCGACATAGATCCTCGTCCTTCGAGGGGCCAGAACCACCTCGCGGTTGAAGACCGGTCCAACCAACAATGCCTGATCTCCCCTGCCTGGGCCAATTCGCAAACGGTGCCAATTCCCATCATAGCATAACCCGTACGCCGGCAGGAGAGCCGCTTGCAGCTTCAATCTGCTCCCCGCCCGGAGAGGTCTTGCGCGTGGAGCGGCCGCCGCGGCATCTCGACGGCTTGAGAATCGGCATCACGCCCGCACACCGCCAACCGGCCCGTTCGGACCGGCTCCGCCACTACGGTCCGGTGGCCGCCTACCGCAGACCGCCCACCGGCTGCGCATAATCGGCCGGCGTCACGCCCGGCACGGCGCCCGGATAGGCTGACGAGTTGCTCCCCGGAGTGGTCGCGCTCGACCCGCGCGGCATGTAGTCGGAGGTGCTTCCCGGCCGGTAAGGCGGCGGATCATTGGCATTGGCCGTCGGCAGTGTGTACGAACCGGCTGGCGACCGGTAGGGACTGGTGCCCGACGGTCTGTAGCCCGTGTCGCCGGGCGTGTAGCCCGTGTCGCCAGGCGTGTAGCTCGATGCGCCGGGGGTGTAGCTCGATGCCGGCAGACTGTAGCCGCCCGCAGGGTCCGTCTGGCCCGGGCTGGCCGCCGCCGGGTAAGCGGGTTGCCGGGAAGCGGCCGAAGACCGTGAGTAGGCACTGCCGGTCGTGGAACCCGCACTCTGGCCGGCCGTTGAATAGCGGTCGATCGGGCTCGCCGCGGATTCCGTGCCGGCCGCCCGGGTACCGCCCAGCGGGTTGGCTCCGTACGGCGAACCGCCCGAGTATTGCGAACCGCTGGCGTAGGGCGAGGCCGTACCGCCGCCATAGGCAGACGGCGAAGTGCTCGAACCGTATCGGTCGCCCGTCCTGCTCGGCTGGCGCAGCGGTGAGGTCGAACTTGCCGTCCTGGCCCCGTACGGGCTCGAGCCGCTCTTGTATTTGTCAAATCTGTTGTTGAAGCGGTCAAGTCTGCTGCTGTACCGATCGACTCGGTTGGGGTAGCGGTCTGCACCAGTGCCGGATTGCGGGCTGGCCGGAACCGAGTTCGCGTAGGGCCTGGTGGGGTTCGCCGTGGTGTAGTCGCTGCCGCCGATGGTGGCCCCCGACCTCGCCAGCGGACGGTACGGCGTCGCGGCCGTACCCGAATAGGGATTCGCGTTGGCGTACGGAGAGGCTCCTCCCGTCGCCGCGGAACTGCCCGCCCCGTAGGCGCCCGCCTGCGGCGCCACATAGGGAGAACTGCCGGGGGCACTCGTATTGTAGCCGGAAGGTGCGGTCGCCGGATAAGACGGGTACGGCTGCTGCGTGGTCGGATAGCCGCCGGGGGCCGTAGTGCCGGCCGTCGTCCCCAGATACGACGGCGCAGTGGCCGAACTGCCCGTGTATCCGCCGCCCGGCCCCGCCATGCCGGCACGGCTGGCAAGGGCCGACGGTCTCGCCGGGGCCCCCGTTGCGGCGGCCTCGGAGGACGACTTGAAAGGATTGCTCTTCCAGAACGCCAGACTCGGCGGAGAATAACTCGGCAACGACCACCGGCTACCACCGCTGCAGCCGGCCAGACCTACGATAGTCAATACAACGAACGCACACCGTGCTGGGGAAACTCGCATGGCTTGAGTGTCCTTTAGAAATGGACGAGAAGAGGCCCCACTCGGCCGTCGACTTCCGTGTCAACTCCCGCTGAGAGTGTCCTCTTCCCTGAGGACCCGGTTGAAAGGAGACGTGTCGCGCACCGTAACGATAAGATCGAACTACGGCACCCGAATTCATTAGCTCGTTTTCTCGAGAAGTCGCCCATCCGGGGCACCCGCTCTCCCCGAACTGGATCGCCCGCGCGGACTATGCCCGCCAGACATCCATCGACAAACTCGGGGCGGATTATAGGCACCCCGACAAGCGGGTCAATGCCAAAATCCTCGTTTCTCACCTGAAGATGGGGGGCGCAAGAGTAATAAGCAGAGGGCGCAGAAGAGGTAGACCCATCCCAAGCCGCCCCCACCGGAAGGCAGCCGAACCGTGGCAACGCGGCTACGACAGCGGCGGCCGCGAGCCCTGCTCAACAGCACGGCAGTATCTCCAACCCCCGGCCTGGGGGTGCGACCACATCAACCCCACAGATCCGCGGCCCGGCCCCAGCCAGACTACCGTTTACTTCGCTGCCGAGCCGATGGGTAAATGCCATTTTGACTTCTCGGACGCCTTTTTGGGACTCGCTGCTGCTGGGGAGCCATACCTGGTGGGCTGCTGCCCGTTCCCTCCCGGATAGGAACGTTTGACAACGCAACTCACCATCTTTGCCTATGGGAGACTGCCTCCGAGCGGGATGCAAGTTGCAGCTCGGGTGGCCCCCAGATAGAATCGGCAACGTTGTCAGCCTGGATCGGCTCTCGGCTGATGCCAAATGGGGAATCCGAGTTGATAGAACCCCAGTCTCGC
The DNA here is from genome assembly GCA_964618095.1 of uncultured Planctomycetaceae bacterium. Classification (GTDB taxonomy): domain Bacteria; phylum Planctomycetota; class Planctomycetia; order Pirellulales; family Thermoguttaceae; genus CAZUAM01. The sequence goes on from CAZUAM010000088.1 coordinate 3,680, forward strand.
GTAGCTTGGCGGCCAGGCCTTCGGGATTGAAAAGCCTATCGGCCATTTCCTGGGCAGCAATATAGGGAGGGACGACTCATGTGTATGCATTGCACGCGTCGGCAGTTTCTCGGGGCAAGTGCAGCGAGCGGGATAGCCCTGGCGGCGGGTCACTTGGCGGCCGAGAGCGATGCGTCGAGCCCTCCGTCCTCCGACAGTCCGAAGGTCCGGATCTGCACGGTCATTGCCGGCAAGCCGGCGGATCGCAGTTGGGCCCTGTCGGAAGCGGAGATCACGCCTGTGCGGAAGCGTTTGGCCGAGGCTGAGAGGAACCTCGGCAACGTGGAATTCGTCATCGGCCAGGCGAGCACCGCCGACCAGACCGCCCAGTTGCTCGCCAAAGCCGGTCCGGACGCCCCCGTGCTGGCCGTCAGCGCGGACATGTTTGGCCTCAGCCAGGGAGTCATGCCCACGATCTTCAAGCAGCGCCGGCCGGCAGCCGTCTTTCATCTACCCGTCATCGGCGGGCACGACTGGTGTCTGGTGAACCCGTGGCGTAAGGAGGGACACCGGATCACCCTGTTCAACAGCAGCGACTACAACGAGTTGGAGCGAGCAGCGGCGCTGCTGAGGGTGATCCCGCTGCTGCGACAGAGCCGGGTACTTTGCTCTCCGCCGTTCAAGGGCACACCCGCGTCCTACGCACCGGATCAAGTGAAAAAGCGGCTGGGGGTCGAACTCGTGCGGATCGCCGATGGACGTTACGACGAGGTCCTGGCGAAGGTCGACGACGCCGCTGCGGAGGCCAAGGCGCAGCGCTGGCTCGACGAGGCAGAGCGCACCGTCGAGCCGACCCGGGAGGACGTTGTCAAGGCTGCGCGGGCGAGTCTGACGTTGGATCAGCTCATCGCCGAAAACCGCGCACAAGGGCTATGCGTCGGCACATGCATGGGCTGGCTGTCGCGCGGTTTTCCATGTCTGGGGTTTTCGCGCCTGAACGACCGGGGGATCCCCGCCGCTTGCGACGGCGACGTGGACTGCCTGCTGACGATGCTGATCTTTCAGTACGCGCTGAACCGGGCTGGTTTCCTGGGCAATGCCGGGAGCGTCGACACGGCCCGCAACGCCTTTCATCTTTCCCACTGCTCAGCCCCGCTGAGAATGGAAGGTCCCGCCAGCCCGAGGGCACCCTATCTCCTGCGCCGGCACGCCGAGGTCCGCGGCGGCGCAGTGACCGAGGTCCATTATCGCATCGGGCAGAAAATCACCTTCACCAAGCTGATCCACCTCGAGACCCTGCTGGTGTTCACCGGCAAGATCATCGAGGTTCCCAAGGTCCCCAAAGGCACCGAGCGAGGCTGCCGGACGGAGATTGTTGCCCAGGTGGACGACGCGGACAAGCTCCTGGCCAACTGGGGCGGCGGGGCGCTGGGGGCAAGCGCCAAGGACTACTACGCCTCTTTGCACCGAGTGGCCTACTACGGTGACCACACCCGGACCATCCGCCACTTGGCCCACCTGATGGGGCTGAAGGTTGTGGAGGAAGGCTGACGGTCCACGGGGACCCGATGAATCGGGTCACTACGAACCACGAAACCTGCCATTTGAGATTCGACAAGGCGCTAGGTCTGCAACAGCCCGGCGGCCTGCTGGAGCATGTTGACGATGCCGCTGCGCTGCTGGCGGAGGATGGCCAGTCCGGCGACGCTGTTGGCCGCCAGGTCCTGGTAGTAGGCCAGCCGGGCGGCCTCCTCGGTGTCATCGATCAGGTTCACGTCGTCGATAGCATCTTCCAACTCGTCTTCCACGTCGGAGAGCAAGCCGGAGGCGGAGGTGATCGCGGCGTTGTAGAAACCGTCGACCGCGCCTTCGATCCGCGTCAGCTTGCCCAGGGCTTCATCGACCACGCGGATCGCCTGGGAGGTCTTCTCATCCAGCCCGGAGAGGGTTCCGCCCTCGGCGAGTTCACTCAGCGAGCCGCTGAGCCCACCCAGATTGGCGGCCTGCATGCCCGGGATCGCCAGCGTCGAGCGGCGAAAGACTTCGGTCGAAAGCGCGAAAGTCAAGGCGTCGCCGTCGACGGTGATAGGGTCGAAGTTGCCGGTCACCCCGCCGCCGAACTCGATCGTGTAGCGGACCTGGTTCTGGCCGATCGTCAGTTGGTTCCCGTCGCCGGTGTAGGATAGGCCGTTGATGGTCGCCTGGGCGTCGGCACCGGCGTCTGTGGTCGTCTCGCCCGGGTCGACGATGAATGGGCCGCTGCTGGAGCCGCTGACGTTGATGGTGACCTTTGCATCGGTGCCGTACGCGACACTGGTGAAGGTCAACGTATCGGCGCCTGTGTCGACCGAGGCGGTCACGCCCGTCTTGTGACTGTTGTTGTTGACCTCGGTTGCCAGGCTGCTAAGAAGCTGACCGGCGGTCACGGAGATCTCGATGCTGCCCAGGTTGCCGGTGAGGGTGAAGGTGGCGGCATTGTTCGTTTTGTCGTCCGCGGTGCCGGTGTAGACCAGACTGGCTTGGGTGGCGGCTTGGGTCACGGAGCCGGAGATCGTCAGGGGGGAACCGCCGGTGGAATAGACCCTCAGGTCCGCCACCTTCTCGGAGTTGCGACCCGAGACGTGGAAATCGGCCGAACCGTCCAGCAGCCGCCGGCCGTCGATCTCCGTGGCGGCCAGGTTGTTGATCTGGGTGATGGCCGCGTCGATGTTGGCCTGGGCTTCTGCCCGTTGCTCCGCCGTGAGACTACGATCTTCGTCCTTCAGCAGTTCCGTGCGGATGGTGTTCAGTTGGGTTCGGATACTGTCCAGGGTGCTCTGCGCCTGGCTGACCATACTGCTGGCGGCCGTCACGTTGGACATGGCGGCCCTCACGGTGCCCAATTGGGACTGCAATCCGCTCAGCATCAGGAAAGCGGAGGGATCATCGCTGGGGAAATTGATCTTGCTGCCGGTGGCCAGCCGCAGGCTGCTTAAAGTGGCAGCGGCGTTGGCCTCGCTCAGCCGATTCAACAGGCTTCGCTCGATGCCCGACAGACTGACTGAGATCCGGCTCACAGAGTTTCGATTCCTCGTGGCAAGCAGGCGGTTACTTCCTGGTCATCCAGGGAGCGAGAATTCGTTTCGCCCGCCGCAGGGCGCCTTGTGAGGGTATGGGCTCCTCTTCAGTGGCCATCAGGTACGATCGGAAGCTGACCAGGACTTCTCGGGCCCGCTCGGACACGTCGCGGCGGCGGCGGTCGCGGTCTTTCATGGGGCCGATACTGACGCGAATCTTGGTGCGCAACACTCCGCTGGAAGACGAATCGCCGGCGTCCTTCTGGAACCGTTCCTCCTCGAAACGCAGCTCCACGCCGAAGCTCACCGGCCGATCGGTGAAACGTCGCAGTCGGCTGTGAGGCACGTCGTCGATTTCCAGCCGGATCTGGTTGCCGTCGATCTTCACGATCTTCGCCTCGTGGTCGGCTACGAAACCGCGGAGCTTTTCGATGGCCATCTTGATGGGAACCGGGGTCACCAGGACCTGCTCCAGGAGTTGCCGGGGTAGGGCATTCTTGCCTGACCAGGAGTCCGCGCTCCCCTCGGCCTGATCGCCGCCGGAACCCGTGCCCAGTTGCACCACCTTGTTGCGCCCCTTGGACTTGGCCATCAGCAACGCGCGGTCCGCCCGGCGGAGCATGGTCTCGGGAGTATCTCCGGGCTGGATTTGGGTGACCCCGAAGCTGACGGTCACCGCGCGGCCGCCCAATTTCGGCTGCGCGATCCGGCTCAGCTTGGTACGGATCTGTTCGGCGCGTCGGGTAGAGGCCGCGTTGTCGCAGTCGGCACACAGCACCACGAACTCCTCGCCGCCGTATCGGGCCACCAGATCCCCGGGACGGCAGGAGCTCTTCAACAACCCCGCCAGGCACTTGATCACCTCGTCGCCCGCCTGATGCCCGTACGTGTCGTTCACGTCCTTGAAGTGGTCCAGGTCGCAGATGATCAGGCTGCAAGGGACTTGTTGCTGTTGGTGGGCGGCCACGAACAGGGCGTGGACCCGGTCGAACTCCGCCCGGTTGGCCACTTGCGTCAGCGAGTCCTTGGTCGACTTCTCGTACAGGCTTTGGCACCGCTGTTCCAGCGACGTCTCCGAAGAGGCATCGTGAAATAGCAGGATGGCGCCCAGCGTAGTTCCGTTTTCGGCCATCACCGGGATGGCGTGCGTATCCACCGCAATCGGCCGCCCCGTCCGCCCCCAAATCGTCAGCCGCCTCAGCGACTGCACCCCGGAACGGATGGCGCAGTTGACCGGGCAATCGGCCTGGCTGATGCTCTGGCCCTTTTCATCCGACATTTTCAGCAGCCCGGGCTGCCATTCACGTTGGCACACGCTGCTGCCGGTAATCCCCGTCAGACGCTCCGCCCCCCGGTTCCACAACGACACCTGACCGGCGGCATCGATGAACATCACCGCGTCGTACATGTTGTCCAGCAACTTCGACTGGAACAGCGAGTCGAACCCCGGTTGGCCTCTCAGCGACGCCACCCGGTTGAGTTGCCAGTAGGTGTTGGCCTGTTCGCAGTCCAGCGACTTCAGCCACCGCCCCGCAACTTCCCGGTGCAACTCCGATTGATCGCAATCGTGGAACTGGGCAAACTGCCTGACCAGGTCGGGGTCGAATTGCCTGTCGGCGCAGTCGAACAACTCCATCATCGCCCGCTCCTGGGACATGGCCGGGCGATACACCTGCTCGGTGGTCATGGCGTCGAAGGCCTCGGCCACGGTGATCATCCGCGCTCCCAGGGGAATCTCCTCGCCGGAAAGCCGGAAACCCTCGCGGCTGCCGTCGTACCAGGCCCCCACGTGCTCTACGATCCCGAGAATCTCCGCGGAGGTGCAACTTTGGCGAAGGATCTCCAGGCTCATTCGCCGGGATCGCGCCATGATCGCCGTCTCGTCGCTGTCCAGCGCGCCCGGCTTCGATAAGATGTGGTCCGGAACGCCAATCGCGCCGATGTCGTGCAACAAGGCGGCGATTTCGATCGCGTCGCGATTGTTTGCCTCCAGGCCCATCCTCAGCGCCCAGGCCGAACTGGTCAACGCCACCCGCAATGCATGTGCCCCCGTAGCAACGTGCTTGCACTGCAAGGCCGTGAACAGGCTGCTGGCCACCCCCAAGCGAACCTGGGCCAGTTGGTTGTCGGCCTGCTCGCTTACCACCGGCGGCGGCGCCTCAGCCGTGGCCGTGACGCCCTCCAACTCACGCAGCAGCGTGCCAAGCTCCGACATCCAATGGTCCGTCGGCGCAGGCCGGTCAGCAACCGGTGTGGGCTCGCCGAGTCGAGTTTCTGGACCTGGACTTTTCGTCATCGGTGTCGTTTCAAACAAGTGTTCCGGAAGAATGGACCGGCAGCGAGGTGCAGTCCGGCTTCGCGCACCACTGCCGTTGCACCAAAAAACAACCACGCCGCCGACAACACGACTCGTCAATGAAAGTCTAGGTCGCCTACGGACTTCGGTCAAAACGGCCGTTCGTCCGCAGCTCGCTGCTACGCCGGATGACGCGGCAACTTGCGGCGGTCTGTGCACCGCCTGCAACCGGGCGTGTGCAACCCCTGCAACAATGTGTAGAATTGGCTTCGTCCAACTTCCGATCCTTCGGCACAGTCGGCAGAAGCCGCCCATCTGCTGCGAAAATGCCCGGCCCTTGTCCCCCCTCGGGCGATTCGCTATTCTGGTCGCTGGGGATTTCAGATCTCGGATTTCAGATTTGAGCTTGCCGCCGACCGTTTAGCAGCCGCCGGCACGGCGGCTCACCGTCCACTCCGTACTGCGGACTGGCCGTTGCCTGCCTACTCTGCCTTACACACCAGGAGTTTTTCATGAGACTGCTGACGTACCAAAGCCCGAGCGGCCCGCGCGTCGCGGGCGTGCAGAACGGAACGTGCGTCGATCTGAACCGGATCGACGCTCGCATCCCGGCCTGCATCAAGGCCCTCCTGGCCCAGGGCCCCGAGGGACTAGCCCGGGCTGCCGACGCACTGCCCGGCGGCGACCCCCTCCTGCCGGAAGAACTCGAACTGGTGCCCCCCGTCCCCCGCCCGGAAAAGATCATCTGCGTGGGCCTGAACTACGCCGACCACGCCAAGGAAAGTGGCAGCCGGCCGCCGGCCGAGCCGGTGTTGTTCAACAAGTTCCCCACCGCGATCTCCGCCCACGGCCGGCCCATCGTGCTCCCGCCCCTAAGCAGCGAAGTCGATTACGAGGCCGAGCTGGTCGTGGTCATCGGAACCGGCGGCCGGCACATCCCCAACAGCGAGGCCAAGCAGCACGTCGCCGCCTATTGCTGCGGCAACGACGTCTCCGCCCGCGATTGGCAACTCCGCAAGCCGGGCGGCCAGTGGCTGCTGGGCAAGTCGTTCGACACCTTTGCCCCCATCGGCCCGGCACTGGTCACCGCCGACGAGATCCCCGACCCGGCCAACCTGAAAATCCAGCTCCGCCTCAACGGCCGGGTGATGCAAGATTCCAGCACCGCGGAGTTGATCTTCTCGGTCGAGGAGCTGGTCTCGTACGTCTCGGGCGTATGCACCCTCTCGCCCGGCGATCTGATCTTCACCGGCACACCCTCCGGCGTCGGCTTCGCCCGCAACCCCCCCGTCCTCCTCAAGCCGGGCGATACGGTCGAGGTCGAGATCGAAAAGCTCGGCGTGCTCCGCAACCCGGTGGTGGCGGAAAGAGACAGAGCGTGAGGAGAGCACAGCCGAGAGTTGCCTGGCGCACAGCGGCCTGCTTCCAGCGTGGCGGCAGCGCTCATTGCCCACAACTCAATTGGCACGATTTCTCAGTCTATGGCCGGAGCAATCTGCGGTTCCCAGTGAGCACAGTCACATTTCGGTTTCCGAAGTCTGCATCGTCCGTGACGAGTGTCAGCCCCCTTGATTCGCAGAGACGTGCCAGCACTTGGTCGTTAAGATCCGATTCTCCAGCCTCGTATTCCGTGAGAAGTGTGGATGTGTCTAACGTCTCGAAGCCACTCTCCACACGCGTGCAATGGCGAAGAATTCTTCGACATCTCACCACGATATCCTTGGCCACCCGCTTGAAGTCAGAACTCCTTCGAAACGTCTTGAAGTTCCCGGGCTTCGTTTTCGTCGGGAGAGTATTGTAGGCAAAACGGGCGACTGCATTCACGAATTCTGACAACACAAGCACATCAATAAAGATCTGGGAGCCTGCCGCGAGAATGTTCTTCATGGCCGCGGAATATGCGACCACCCGTCGATCAGCGGGGCTGTATTGAGGACCATAGAGAAACAACCAGATGTTCGCATCGAATAGCAGATTATCATTTGCGCTATACCTGTATTGATCGATCGGATATGCCCTACTGCTCATCGGCATCCCCGATCATATCCCGCGTGGCATCCTTGAACACCGCAGGATCTTTGAAGTAGTCCTTCGCAGTGTCAACCACGCGTTTCAATAATGCAAGATCATCCGGTTGCGTACCGACAACTCTTACGTTTGCCCGGATGTGTTCTTCGGTGAATGAACTGTAAAGTTGTCCAATGGCAGCGTTCAAAAAGGCGGAAGTGAGGCTCGCGACATTCATGAATGAAATCTCCACACTTCGTCCCTCCTTCAGGGCGGTGGAAATCCGCTCATAAACCTTTTGCCCGTCATCCGAAGCCACGCACAGTCGGCTGCCAACGATTTCGAATATGGAAAGCGTTACGTTCTGATTCATTCTCGATTCCCTTTTTAGATTGTCTCAAAAGATGTCTGATTCCGACACCTCGGAGGAAAGCACGTATGACTGTGTATCGGAAGTATCGATCTCGATATTCACAGCGGTTCCGGGATACGGCGATCGGAATTGAGCCATCGTGACTTTATGTCTGTGTTGCTCCCAGTACCCGCTGTCTGAGACGATCTGTATACGGCCGCCATTCAGCGTAATGAACTCCTTGAGCAGTTTCAAGCCCAGTCCCCCGGGAGTTGGGCCCCGCTTCGTTGTGTTACGACCTTCCGTGGCCCAGACAATCGCTTTGTGCGCCGGGAGGTTAAGCCCCCGGTTGTCCTTGACGTTTTGCTGAATCCCAACGCCAAGGTCGGCTACGGAAAAGTCGAGTCGGTGTCGGTTCGGGAAGAACTGTCCGCAGCCAAAAATCCCCAGCTTCGTTCGAGAGTGGATTACCGAGTTGCTGAAGATCTCGAAAACGCTTTCCCGAAACTTCTTCAACAGCCCAGACGACATCTGCGGCATCTCTGACCGATGCACAAACTCACGTTCAATATAGCCGCCGAAATAGCGGTCATCCTTCACATCGAATCGTTGATAGGGAAGTATCGTTCCCCAATTGTCCGGGATCTTCTCCCGTCCATAATTGCTCAAGAACCCATTCTTGGACAAGATTCTCTCAACCTTTGTAGGAATGTTTGTCAAGCGCACTGTATTGAGATTATCACCCAGACGGTAAAGGATCGCGCCGAAAGCGGCGCACATATCCGCGTCGAACCAAGACGTGGACTTCATGTCGATCTCAACATCATCGAAGAAACACTTACACGTAGCGGCATGCAGGCGGACCAAGGCCTCGAAGCCTCTTCTGTTATGTCTTATCTCCGGTAGTTCAAATCTCACACCCTCACCTCCAGCAATCTCTTTTCAGATCGTTCTGTCCCTGCGAACTCATCCCCGTGAGGCCTCACCCGCTCCGCGACACAAATGGCATTCTACGCCCGATGCGGAAATCGTTCCAGGGCTGGAGTCGCGTGCAGCCGACGTTCCCTGTCAATATCGCCCAAGCGTTCTTCCCTGGCTACTCCAAAAGGGAAAGAACTCGGGCCCAACATTCCTCAAGAGCCCGCGAGATTGCAGGGGTTTCTTGGCAGGCCAACGGCGTCGGCTGCCAGGTGACCGCGGTCGAACAACTCTTCCACCACCCGGCCCTTCATGCCGGCGCCCGGATTCAGTCCCAGCAGGGCCAGGACCGTCGGCGCCACGTCGGCCAACTCGGCCGTGCACGGTTCCCCCAGCACCACCTGCGGGGCGTGGACCATCAGCAGCCCTTCACCGGTCCGCGCGGCGGTCAGCGAACAGTCGGTCCGCATCAGGTGCCGGTTGCGGTCCAGCCGGTGTCGGGTGTAGAAGCCGGCGGCCGGGATCGCCACCAGCTCGGGCCAGAACCGGGCAAGCGGGTTGCAGTCGAAACGCACCGCCGTCAGGTAGACCTCCTCAAACAGCGGCTCGTCGGTGATCGGGTGCCGAGCCTCGCCAAACGCGGCCAACAACTCGGCTATCGCCTGCTCCCGCTGTCGCCCGCTGGTCAACACCCGAGTGCCGAAACGCTGCGGAGTGTTTAGATACACCAACGCCGCCGAATGCCCGTGCAGCGTGACCGCCCGCGTGCGATGCAGGTCGACCGCCAGCAGACCACTCACCGGCTGGCAGAGTGGCTTGGGCGCGAGTTTTTGCCGGGCCTTCCACGCCAGGCGCGACAGCCGGTAGCCCAGCCTGGCCGTTCCCTGGGCCGCCTCGAGCAGATCCCGCCGGCGGAGCAGCTCCGAAAGTGTGATCTTCTCCCGAAAAGGGCCGAAACCGTACGGGCTGACCAGCACCACCGCCGCCCTGCGCCGCCCGGCCAACTCCACCAGCTCGCCCAGGCAATCGTCCAGGGTGCGAAACGCCTCGCGGGTCTTGGCCACCCACTGCCGGCTTCCGCCCGGCCCGCGGCCGATCCCCAGCATGTGCCAGAGCCGATGCAGCAGCGAATCGAGCACCGCAAACCGCACCTCCAGAAGCCGCCACTGGCTGGATTGGTCGATCCGCCCCGCAGCGGCGGCAACGTTGCGGATGGCGGCCTCGGTTCGGGCGATCCCCCGTGAAAGCTCGGCGAAGGTGCACGGCCGCTGCTTCCAGATCCGCGCGCTTTGCGGCACGTCGGCCAGTTGCACCGCCGCCGCTTCCCGACCATTCGGTGGGGCATCTCGATGTCCCACCGATGGGAAACCTGTGGTGACCAGGTCCCCAAGGGTGCGGCAGGGGAGAGGTCGGGCGTGGCCGGGTAGCAGCCGGCCACGCCGATGATCGAAATAGCTGTCGTCGAGCATCCCGTGAACGCCCGGACCTCCCCCCGATTCCAGCGTCGCCCAGGCCACCGATTCATTGCCCGGACCGGAAAAACGCAGCCGGGCCAGGCCCGCCGATCCCAGCAGCCGGGACAGATTGGGCATCGTGCCCGTCTCGGCCAACGGCACCAGCACGTCGTACGTGGCCCCGCCAAGCGCAACCAACAATACGCGGGAAACGGTCGGGCGGTGGGTATCGAGCGTATTCATGGGCAGCGGGTTAAGATTGCCGTTGAGGGTTCAGGGTTGAGGGTTGAGGGTTGAGGGTTGAGAGTTGAGGGCCTGGGTTCCGGACGTTTCACGAGGTCTTGGTGCGGACGGCGGGACGCGTGGCTTGTGGACTTCTCTGCTTCGAGAACGCCAAAAACCGACCCACTCTGGCGTCGTGCCCCGGACACCGGCGACCGAACTCGACCCCTCAACTCTCACCCCTCAACTCTCAACTCTCCTTTACCCTTGCAGGTTGCATCCTTACTCCATCAGGTCCAGCCGCGTGCCGGTTTCCTCGCCGGGCAGGCAGCCTTGCAGTAAGTCGTGTTTCAGTTGCCGGTCAATCGAGAAATGCACCGCAAACTGGAGCTTGTAGTAATCCCGCCGCCGTCGGCGTTCCGACCGGCCGCCGGCCCAGCCCGCCAGGAACCGCTTCAGCCGCCCGCGCCAGCCGACGCGTCCGGCCAGTTGCTCGAGCCGAGCCGGAAAACGGTCCAGGAACCGATTCGTTCCTTGCAGCACGCCGCCGCTAAGTGGCGGCTTGAAGCCCACGCCGTAAAGAGTATGGGGAAAGCTCTCGCCGCCCTGCCATCCCACCAGCCTGGCTTCCATCCCGCAAAGCAATCGCTCCAGGCCGCGAGGCGTCAATCGCCAATAAGCCGGTGCCTGATCCGGCAGGGGAACCGCCACCGACGCACAAACCAGCAACGCACCGCCGGGTGAGAGGACCCGCATCATCTCCTCCACCACCCACCGCGGCTCGAAGGCATATTTCAACGCGTCGACGCACAGCACCGTCCGCGCCGCACCGTCGGGAAAGGGCAGTCGCTCGATCCCGGCCTCTTCCTCCCATCCCAAGCCGACGTACGCACCCTCCGGAAAACTCTCGCGCAGCCGCGCCCAGGGTCCCGTGTCCCCGCTCGGACAACACCCGAACTGGTAGACCGGGCCCGTCAACTCGAAGGCGTCTATCGCGCTATCGACGAACGCTTGGATAGACCCGCCCGTGTCGGACTTCTTTGGTTTGAGACTTGTCACGGCTTACGGCGTCCGGCGCTGAAGGATTCTTTCTCCCCGATGGTCCCGGCCGGACCTCGCTGACGGTCACTTCCAGCCAACTGCGTGCCGACCCGTCCTCGGATTTGTCGAAAACGAGTTTCGCCGGGCGGTCAAGATGGATTGTCTCGATGATCTGCACGGACTTCTCCACAAGACGTACGCCCCCGCCCTCCGACTTGCCGACTTCCTGCTTGTTCATCGAGACGTCGAGCCTGGCCGTGTCGTCTTCCGAAAGGTTCACTTTCAGACTGATCGAGTGGCCGGCTCGCACGTAACGCGGGTCCGATCCCGGCGCCACAAAAGGAACTAGGTCTCCCACCACCATGGAAGCCGCCTGCCCGTCGAGGGTCATCACCTGCGGGCGGGAAACTACGCGCTCATTTCCGTCCGGGCCGAGCTCCATCAGTTTGCAGGCGGCCTTGACCATGCGAGGTCGTTTGTCCAACGCGGTGATCAGACCGTCAATGGCCTGCATCACCTCCGCCGGACCGCTTACCACCACCAGATTTCGCACCTTGTCCGGCACCACAATGGTCTCCATCTGGGGAGTCATCCCGGACCGAATCTCACTTTCACAGTGCAGGAACTCCTCGACGGCCGACACCATGTCCGTCGCGGGTACGTTCTCCAGCCGGAACACGCGGGTCGTGCGACCCTTCTCCGGCAAGGCCTTGCTCGGCGGATGTTCTCCCG
>CAZUAM010000089.1:0-15686 GCA_964618095.1 uncultured Planctomycetaceae bacterium
CCCCGTTGGCCCTGGACTTGGACGTGGCGCTGATTCCGATCCGCAAGCCGGGGAAGCTTCCCTACGAGACCCTCTCATTTACCTACCAACTGGAATACGGGACCGACACCCTGGAAATCCACGCCGATGCGATCTCGCCGGGCGACAACGTGCTGGTGGTCGACGACCTGCTGGCCACCGGCGGAACGGTCGAGGCCTGCTGCCTCTTGGTCGAGAAGGCCGGCGGAAAGGTGGCCGGCTGCGGATTCGTGATCGAGTTGGTCGGACTGGGCGGGGCAAAACGGATCGCCCAGCACCAGACGGTCAGCCTGGTCAAGTACGAGTGAGCTTGGGCGGCCAACCGGGCGGCGCTCGGTTTCTCGAAGTGCCTTCTTTCCTGACCCCTACAACCGTTACAACCGGTCGGCATATTCGGCTTATTCGCTACCAGCCGTCTATCTTGACGCGCCCTGGAGTGCCTCGCTGATCGATGAAGGAGTATCGGGGTTGCCGCGGACGATTCTCCACACGGGTGGGCGGCCCGTACGGCGGCCCGGGGTCCTCCGTCCTGCCGCCAAAGGAAATCGCGATGAAGCGTTGCCGCCTCCTGGGGTATTTGATCTGTGGTGTGATGTGCGTGTGTCTCTTGCCCGCCTCTGCCACCGCGCTCGATCTGGTGGGTTGGTTGAAGGGAGATCACCGCTCTTATACGGCCGTGTACCTCGGGGGTCTGGATCCCGGCGTGGCCGCCGCGCCCGCTGCCCAGCTTCATCTCCGCCAGCCAGTCTTGGGTCCCCGGTATGGGTCCATACCGGGCGTGCCCAGCTACAACTGGGGGTACTTTGGCGCCCCCTACCGCCCGGTCAACTTCTGCCACGAAGGCTACTACGGCGACTGCTTGTGGTCGCGCTACCGCCGTCGCTAATCGGAAAGTGAACACGAGTACCCACAAAAAGCGTTTGGCGCTAAATAGGATTTCGTGATTCCGGGAATTCCGCAATGTTTAGCCCCGGCGGCCACGCCGGGACTTGCCGCCGCGTAGCCGCGGCGGCTAAACGCTCCACTCCCAGAATCGTGCAACTCCATTTAGTGATTGAAGCCGACGAAGAAGCTGAAGACCTCTTCGTGGTCGCCGGGGTGGGTGGAGACGGGGAAGGCGAAATCCAGCGCGATCGGTGCCGGGCCCATCGCCGGGATCATGATCCGCAGGCCAAAGCCCGGAGAGACCCGGTAGGTGTCGCTCCACTGGTCGATCGTCCGCTCCACCGTTCCGGTGTCGCAGAATACCACCCCCCGCAGCATGTCGTCGGCCGTAATCGGAAAGAGGTACTGGGCCGAGGCCAGCAGCCGCAGTTCGCCGCCGACAGGAACGCCCCAGAGGGGGTGTCGCGGCGAGACCGTGCGGAAATCGAAGCCCCGGATCGTGGAAAACCCGCCTGCGTAATAATGGTCGTAGATCGGCGTGTCGGTGCCGGTCCATCCGAACCGGGTGGAGAAACTCAGGACGTGGCGTCCCGATCCGTCGGGGCGCTCGTGGATCAGGAAGTATCTGCGGAGATCGACCTCGACCCGCGGATACTGGAACGACCCGACGACCTGTTCGAACCCGAACTCGATCAAGTGCCCTTCGGTGGCCAGGAATGCGCTGTCGCGGGTGTCGTGTGCCAGCCGGACGCCGAATCCGTAGAGGGCGTTGTCGCCGACGACCTCGTCCAGTTCGTGAACCAGTCCTTCGGGAGCAATCGGGTCGTGGATGTTGATCTTGGCGCCGCGGAATGCAAAGCTGCCGGCCAAGTCGTGCGTGAACTGGTATCCCAAGCTGATCCGGCCGCCCAGCCGCTGTTCGTCCCACTCGTAGAAGCGGCGGTCGTAATAGAATCCGCTCAGGCCCAGGCTGACGGCGGTGTCCATCAGGTACGGCTCCTGGAAGCTCACCATGTACCGCTGGACCTGGGTTCCCGGCACGGCCTCCAGCCGGAACCGCTGGCCGGCGCCTCGCCATGCGGTGGCGTTGCGGATGTCTTCCCAGCTTCGCGGGAAGCGTGTCCAGTCGAAGTTCTGCTCGTCGACCACGAACGAGCTGACGAAACCCAGGTCGGAGTTGATCCCCGCACCCAACATCAACCGGCCGGTCTGTGTCTCTTGCAGGGTGGGGAAGATGTTGATCTCTCGGGTAGGTTCTTCGACAACCGGCCCACCCAAGAACGGGGAATCCTCGCTGAAGATCCCCTCGTTGGCCGGGAGCTGAGAGGGCGGATCTCCGCTGCCGGCATACGGTAGTGCCGGCCCGGAAGGACGCTGGATCCCGTACCCCGGCCCCGATGGTATCGGTTCGGCCAGGTTCGCCGGTGGGGCCGGAGCGGGCTGATTGGTCGCAGCGGGTGGATAGGTTGGGACTGCTCCCGGCGGGGCCGTTGCCGGCGGGCCCGTTTCCGGAGGGGATGAAAAGCCGTCGACCGGCGGCTGGGTGCCGTAGCCGGGCGGAATCCTCTGGCCGCCAGGCCACGGCTGGCTCGGCTGGAGCTCGGGCACGGCCCGACCACCTTCCGGAGTGAATTGGGCACGCACGACCATCGGCGGAGGTTGCACGGCGGGGGGACTGAAACGAGGTCCCGACCGGTACTGCCCGTGCGGGGCAACTTCGCCGTTGGCGGCCGGATTGACCCTCCGGCATGGGAGCGTCAGGTCCACCCGGCGGTCCCCCGACCGCGAGCTGGCTCCCGGGGTGAGTCTCCACTGCCCGCAGGGCACCAGATCGGGGCTCTGGCCTCGGAGCTTGGGTCTGCGTCTGGGCGGGCGTGCCACCTGGGTCTCCTCATCCAGTTCCGGCGGACTGAAGACGATCTTCGGGGAAACGCCACTGGCCGGGTCAATCTCGAACAGCCCCGACCTCCGCAATCGCCGCTCGCTTTCCCGCAGCTTCCGAATGTCCACGATGTCGCCCGGCCCCAACGAGAGGCGATTCAACACGGTGGTGAGTCGAGTATGGGGGTACTCGCCCTGGATTTCCACGTTGACGCGGCCTACGCGGTAGCGGTCCCCCTCGCCGATGTTGTAGACCACGTCGAACTTGTTCTGGTTCTCCAGGTACCGCATTTCGGGCTCCACGTCGGAGAAGATGTAGCCCACTCTCCCGTACTTCTCCCGGATCGCGGCCACGTCGCTGTTCATCTGTCTCTGGTTGAAGTACTGGCCGTCTTTCAGCTTTAGCTCGCTTGCCAACTCCTGGCCGGAGAACTTCCGGTTGCCGATGAAGGACACACTGCGGACGCTGAACCGCGGGCCTTCGTCGATCACGAAGGTCAAGGTCAGCCAGTTACCGGTCGCGCTGAAGTCCAGTTCGCGGCCGATCCGGGCACGGGCGTATCCCAGGGCGCTGTAGTATGCCATCAACCGCTTGAGGTCCTCTTCGATCTGCTGGTAATCGACTTCGCCCTTGATGAACCAGACGATGCCGGGTTTGGACTTGATCTGGGTCCTCAGGCGGGCGTCGCTGGCGATGTTGTTGCCCACGAACTGCGTCCAGAGGATCCGCTGCTTTCGTCCCTCGTTGATCAGAAACACCGCCCGGCGGTCGCCCGGTTTGTCGCCCTCCCACACGGTCACCCGCGCCCGGCTGAAGCCGCGGCTGCGGTAGAACTCTTCCAGTTTGCGTCGGGCCTCCTCGACGGCAAAGGGATCCGAAGCGTCGCCCGCCTTCAGATCCACTTCCTTCTGGAGGACCTTGGTCTTGATCTTCTTGTTGCCGACGTAGCAGACGTCTTGCAGGATGGGGCGTTCGACCACCTGGAAGACGACCACCCGCCCCCCGGGGACCCGCTGTGAAAAGGGCTTCACGTCGACGAACATCCCCGTGTGGTTCAGCCGGCGGACGTCTTCCTCGATCACCTCCAGATTGAAGGGCCGGCCCACGCGGGTGTGGATGCAGCGGAGGATCTTCTCCCGCGGCACCGCCCGGTTGCCGATGATCTTTAACTCGATCACCGGCTCTTCGGCCGGCAACGCTCCCGGCTGACCGGCCAGCAGCAGCGGGCCGCCGAAGGCCAACACCCCCAACAGCAGCGCAAGCCACGCGCCACGCGAAACGCCCGAATCGATTGGGAGATCGGCCATCGCGGCCCTTTCCGTATGGGTCGGAGAATCTCGGGAAGAGAACTCTGCGCGAGGGGGACCGGACACGGCCGGCCCGGTCGTCAGGCTTTCCGGGTCAGCAAGCGGCACCGCCGGCGCACGCTCTCGCTCCCGGGAGCCAAAGGTCGCGTAGAGATACCCAAATTGCCCGCTCGCCACAAGGCTAGTTCCCCACAATCGGGTAGCGCCGCGTTAAGATGGGGTATTTCAGGGGGATGCGGGAGACGGCACCCGGCCAACCGACCATAGCCAGGACGCAACGAGTCGCGTTCGGAACCACGAAAAAGGATGAGATCCAGTGACTCGCGCGGGAATCCCCCGCGACGCGTTGCGTCCCGGCTATTGACGGTCGCTCGCAGATACCCTCTCAAGGGAAACTGACTTCGTCGTCCTCGTACGGCGAATGCTCGTCGTAGTGCTTCTCCGAGAAGTCCTCGAAGCGGGTGTGTTTGTCGAACCAGGCCAATTGGACGATGCCCGTGGGGCCGTTGCGTTGCTTGGCGACGCTCAGTTGGGCGCGGCCCGCCAGGCCCCGGTCCCTGGCCTCCTCGCGCGTGTAGTAGACCTCCTCCCGGTGGATGAACATCACCACGTCGGCGTCTTGCTCGATCGCGCCAGATTCGCGGAGCTGGCTCAGCCGCGGCAGGTGCCTCGACGAAAACTGTTGGCTCAACTCGCCCTCGCCCTCCGGCTTCGCGCGGAAGCTCTCCCTACCAGGGTCGGCCTGGCGGTTGAGTTGGGCCAGGCAGAGGAGCGGGATCTTCAGTTCGCGGGCCAGGCCCTTCAGCCGCCGGGCCATCTTGGCCACCTGCTCCTGGCGGGGGTCCCTGGGATCGTCCGGCTGGACCAGTTGCAGATAGTCGATGATGATCAGCCCCAGGTTCTCTTTCCGCTTCAGCCGCCGCCCGCAGGCGGCGATCTCGGTCAGCGTGCGGCTGGGTGTATCGTCAACAAACAACGGTGCCCTGCTGAATTTCGCCGAGGCCTTCACCAGGTCCTCGCGATCTTTGCCCGATAGCAACATCCGGCGAAACTTGCTGGCGTCGATCTTGCCTTGGGAGCAGAGCATCCTTTGAGCCAACTCGAGCCGCGCCATCTCCAGGCTGACGAACAGCGTGGGCACGTTGGAATCGATGGTGACGTACTCGGCGATATTGGTGGCCAGAGCGGTTTTTCCCATGCTGGGCCGGGCGGCCAGGATCACCAGCTCCGAGTCGTGCAGTCCGCCGGTCAGATTGTCCAGATCGGTAAAACCCGTGGGGATTCCGATTCCCTCCCTGCCCTCGATGCGGGCGTCGATCCGGTCGAAGGCCTCCATCATCAGGTCGTGAATACTGGTCACCTGACTGGAGTCTCGCTGGTCGTGGACCGCGAAGATCTTTTCCTCCGATCGGCTGACCAGCTCGGCCGGAGCGAGCGTGCTGTCGTAGGCGTCGCGGAGGATTTCGGTGCTGGCGTGGATCAGCGCCCGCTGGGTGGCCTTGTCGCGGACGATGTTCGCGTAGTAGACGGCATTGGCCGCATAGGGGACCGACTGGGCCACTTCGGCCAGGTAGGCCGCCCCGCCGATGGCCTCAAAATCGCCTTCCCGCGTCAGCCGCTCCTTCAACAGCACCGCGTCGATCTGGCCCCCCTCCTCGTGCATCGCCATTAGATGCCTGAAGAGCTTCTGGTTGGCGTCGGCGTAGAAGTCGTCGGCCTGAATGATCAGGGCCACTTCGTCGCACATCTGGGAATCCAACAGCAGGCTCCCCAGCACGCTCTTTTCGGCGTCGAGGTTCTGCGGGGGCAGTCGATCGAGGATTTCCGGACTAACTCGGCCGGGGGACCGGCCGGTGGGGGGACGTTCGGCAGTTGCCATGGCAATCCGTGCTCCGGCGACATGAAATTCGTTGAAATGGCGGCGTTTCCGACGCGGATCGGCCGATCGCCCGGCGGCCGACCAGCCGACTGTATCATAGTCGATACCGAAAAGCCGGCAAGGGGCCTGGTCGCGCCTCGACGAGCGCGATGATTTGCGGGATCGTCTCACGGTGCAAGTTGCTTTCCTGACCGTTCTTGGATCGCGCAACGCTCAGGCCGCCGTGCCGGCGGCCGCTAAACACCGTTGCCCCGCCGAGAAAGACGTTTAGCGGCCGACGGTACGTCGGCCCCTGAACCGAAATGCCACATTTGGGATGGTGCCTCATTTGTTTCTGTTGCGGAAGGCCTACAGGGTGGCTGGCGGCGGAGCGGAGCGACGCCCCAGGCCGCGAAAACCTGCGACTTCACTGCGTTCAGCCACCAGCCACCCTCAAACCCCGCTTGATCTCCGCTGCTGCGCGGTCACAATGGCCCTATGACCGATCGAGCCGACACGCCCGCAGGGTACTCCGCACACGTCGAGGCCTGGACCCTCGATCGGCGAGTTGTGATGCTCAACCACGGCTCGTTCGGGGCGTGTCCGCGGGCGGTGCTGGAAGTCCAACAGCGGTTGCGGGCGGAAATGGAGAAGCAGCCGGTCCGCTTCTTCTTTCGGCAAATGCAACCTTTGCTGGACGAGTCCCGCCGGGTGCTGGCCGGGCTGATCGGGGCCGATCCGGCCAACCTGGTCTTCGTCCGCAACGCCACTACCGGGGTCAACAGCGTGCTCCGATCGCTGCGGTTTCGGCACGGCGACGAGCTGCTGGTCACCGACCACGACTACAACGCCTGCCGCAACGCGGTCCGATTCGCCGCCGAGCGGGCGGGGGCCACCGTGGTGGTGGCCCCGGTGCCATTGCCTGTCGAATCACCCCGGCAGGTCGTCGACGCGGTGATCTCGCGGGTGAGCCGGCGGACGCGGCTGGCCGTGATCGATCACGTGACCAGCCCGACCGCGGTGGTCTTTCCGATCGAAGAGATCGTCCGCCGGCTACAGCGGCAGAACGTGGACACGCTGGTCGACGGCGCCCATGCGCCGGGCATGGTTCGCTTGGACGTGGGGCGGATTGGTGCGGCGTATTACACGGGCAACTGCCACAAGTGGCTGTGTGCGCCGAAGGGGGCAGGCTTTCTGCACGTGCGGCCCGACCGGCAGCAGGAGGTTCAGCCGGCCGTGATCAGTCACGGATTCAACACCCCTCGCCCCGGCCACACCCGGTTGCAGGATGCCTTCGACTGGGCCGGCACCGACGATCCCACGCCGTGGCTGTGCGTGGGCGAGGCGATCCGTTTTCTGGGCACGCTCAGCGGCGGCGGGATCGAGGGGCTGATGCGGCAGAACCGTCGGCTGGTGCTCGACGGGCGGCGGAGGCTCTGCGAGGCGCCGGGGCTGAGCCCAACTTGCCCGGAGGAAATGACCGGCTCGATGGCCGCGTTGCGGCTGCCGGACGACGCCGACCCGGCCGCGGCGTTGGACACCAGCACGGCGATTGCCCCGGTTCATCGTTTACAGGTTGAGCTGTTGGAGCGATTCGGCATCGAGGTGCCCGTCTATCATTGGCCCGCCGCGCCGCGAAAACTGCTGCGGATTTCGGCCCAGGCGTACAACAGCCCGGCTCAATATGAGCAACTGGCCGCAGCGCTGCGCAGCCTGCTGTAGGAAGCGTCGAGTTCTGCGCTCAGAATCACGGGAGCCATTCCCGGAATTCACATTCGTGGAAAGCCGCGACCGACGGTCGCGGAACGCCGAACGGGAGCATCGTTGTCTCGTGTCTCGATTACTTCAGAGCGTCACGATCGATACGTTGCCCGTCGGCCTTCTCGATCAGCCCTCGCAGCACGCGCTCCTCGGTCGAGTGCTTGAAGGAGCGCACGAATCCGTCGCACACTGCGACACGGAAGCCGTCCTTATCGAAACCGTCGAGCTTGGCCGCGGCTCGCACACGGACGATGCGGCGCTGCTGTCGTACGCGGAGGGTGTCCAATAATTGGTCGAGTGTATTTATGGCCGAGATCTGCAAGACCATCTCCGGCCGGCGCTTGCCCTGAGCGTGGTGCGGGCCTGCTTGTTTGCATTGCCCCCGAGTACCTTCAGCGCCTGAAAGGTCTCCTGCCATCTCTTGGCGCCCTCTTCACTGCGGCAACGTGTCGCTGCTGCCCGGACATCGGACGCGCGGATCAGGCCGGCCCGAGTGATGGGGGCTACTTTTGCTCGTCCGATTCATCCTCGGCGACGGAGGGGACCACCCAGATCTTCAGATCCGCATCGACCTCAGGGCCGACGTGTATTTTGACGGTGTAGAGGCCGAGTTCCTTCAGGGGGCCCTTCAGCCGCACCTGGTCCTGCGCCACGGCGATGTGATGGCGACGAAGGGCGTTGACGATTTCGGCCGGCCCCACCGAGCCGTAGAGGTGACCTTCGTCGTTGGCGTTGGCCTCGATTGTAACGGCCTGGCGTCCGAGCCGTTCGGCCAGGGCCTGGAGGTCGGCCAGCCGGGCCTTCTCGATCTCCGCCAGTTGAGACCGATGTTTCTCCACCATCCGCTTGTGGTGCCCGCTGGCGATGGTGGCCAAGCCCTGGGGCAGCAGGTAGTTGTTGGCAAAGCCGGGGCGGACTTCGACCACGTCGCCTTGCCTGCCCAGGTGCTCGACCGGCTGGACGAGCAGCAGTTCGATTCCACCCTGAGGGCCTCTGGGAAGCCGCTTGCTGCGATGGGGTAGTTTTCGTCTCTTCTTGGCTCTTGTCTTGGCCATCGGACCTGGAACCCTCTCTTGCCCGTGGTGATGACGGGGTGATGCTGGAGATTTCATGATTGCGGGAGTTTCCGAATGTCCAGCCCCGCCGGCCGGCTCGACTCCGCTCGCCGCGGTCAGGCCGGGCGGCCCCTTCCGCGAATCGTGCTACTCCCTTCAGAAGGGGATGTCGTCGTCGGGCGGTTCCTGGGGTGGAGGCCCGTAGCCTTCCTCCGCGGGGGGCGGCTGGTCCTGCCGGGAATCCTGCGGCGCCGGCCGGCGACCGCCGCCCTCTCCTCCGCCACGCGTGCCGAGCATCTGCATCCGCAGGCCGACCACCTTTAGCTTCGAGCGCTTCTGACCCTCTTGCTCCCACTGGTCGAGCTTCAACCGGCCCTCGATGAGCACGGGCGATCCCTTGCTGAGATACTCGCCGGCCACTTCAGCCTGTCGACCCCACAGGGTGACATCCACAAATGTGGCCTCTTCCACCCATTCGCCGTTGGCATTTTTCCAACGGTCGTTCATAGCCAACCCGACGTCGGTCACCGCGGTGCCGCTGGGAATATACCGCAGTTCCGGGTCGCGAGTGAGGTTGCCGACCAAGATCACGCGGTTGTAACTTGCCATGGGTTACTCCTTAGTTTGCGGGCAGGCCCTGCGTTTCGCCTTGATCGGCAACTTGCGAGAGGTCCGATTCTTTTTCTTTATGGTCGTCCGCGGTCGTGTCCGCGCCCTCCTTGGTTTTCACCTCGGGCTTGGGGGCCTCTTTGTCTTGTTTGGCTTGGCCCTCGCGGGCGGCGGATGCCACGGCGGTCTGGGCGTGGGTGACCAGGGTATCGACGATCCGCGGGTCGACCTTCAGAAACAACTTTCGGAGGATGCTCTCGTTGAGCTTGCACTCTCGCTCGATCTCGGCCAGTCGGCCGCTGTCCAGACGGAAGTAGGTCAGCCAGTAGGTTCCCCTGCGATGGCCTTTGATCGGATAGGCCAGGCGCCGTTCTTCCCAAAGCCGGCTGACGAGTATCTCGCCGCCGGCCCCCTGGATCATTCCGGAGATCCGGCCCGAGAGCGCCTCGGGTTCCCGCCCGTAGCGGCTCGAATCCAGGATGAACATTCCCTCATACACGTTTTCAGCCAAAACTTCCCTCCTCGGACGGATTCAGTTGTATTGATTCATGCAGAACTCGGTACCTTCACGGGCCCAGACGACCACGGCCCGGGCTGCCTTGCGAACGGCCTCTTCCACCTCGGGGATTTCCTGTTTGCTGAACTTGCTGAGCACGTAGTCGGCCCTATCCCAACCTTCCGGCGGCGCTCCGATGCCGATCCGAAGTCGCGCGAAGTCCTCCGTTCCCAGCCGCCGGACAATATCCTCCAGCCCTTTCTGGCCGCCCGACGATCCCCTGGCCCGAAACCGCAGCTTGGCCACCGGCAGGTTCAGGTCATCGCAGAGGACCAACAGGTGGTCGTCGGGGATTTTGTAGAAGCCTTTTGCCTCCTGGACGCTCAGCCCGCTGTGGTTCATGTAGGTCAGGGGGCTCAACAACAGGCCCCTCTGGCCGTCGAGGTCGGCTTCGACGACTTCTCCGTGGAACTTGGATTTCGCCGCCCCGGAGCCGAACTCCCGGGCCAACTCGGCCAACACGGCGAAACCGACGTTGTGTCGGGTTCCCTGGTACCGGCGGCCCGGATTGCCCAGCCCAACGACGAGTTTCATCGGCTTCCGTCCCCGTCAACAGGGGGTGCTGGTTTAGCTTTCCTCCGTTTCTTCTTTCTCTTCCCCGATTACCTCCGGCTCGCCCGCTGCCGCCTCGGCAACTTCCTCTTCCGGCACGGCCACCGGTTCGATGCAATGCACGACCACGGTTGCCGAATCGCCCAGCACGGCCGCATCCTCCGGCAGTTCCAGGTCGGCCACGGTAATCGAGTCGTGTAGTTTGAGGTGATTGACGTTGACGTCGAGTTTTTCGGGGACGGCCGAGGCGGGACACTCGATCTGGACCTGGTGGATCAATTGCTCGACCACCCCTCCCTCCTTCACGCCCGGGGCCTCCCCGCGGACTTCTACCGAAACCTGCACCTGGACCTTCTCGTGCTCGGAGATGCGGGTGAAATCGACGTGCAAGACGTGCGTTCCCCAGACGTCCCACTGGACCTCGCGGATAAAGGCCGACTCGCTGACCGCTCCGCTCAGGGTGACCAGCCGGTTGCCGTGCTGCACCAGGGCGTCCAGGGGCTCGGCCGGGACGGCCAGAGAGACGTTTCCCTTGCGGTGACCGTACAGCACCGCCGGGACGCTGCCCGCCTTGCGGAGCCGCCGGCTGTTGCGTTTTCCCCGGTTTTCTCGCAGCTCAACGTTCAACTCTTCCGCCATGGGCGCCCTCGGTCATCTTGTAGTACGGGTGTTTTCCTGGCAGATATTTCGCTTCTTGGCCGCCACGGGAATCGTCGCAAGCGATTTGCTGCCAAGCAGTTACAGCAACGGGGCTACCGCCCCGCAGACCGCTGGCTGCGGGGTCTCGGAGCGCCACACTATGCCAAACTCCGTCATTTTGGCCGAATCTCGGGGAATTTCAACCCCAGGCCGGCGGAATTCCGGCCCGAACGCAGCGGGGTGCCCCGTTGGGCTCATCTCCCGTTGAGGCTGCGTCTGAGAGCCCCCAGAAGCGGAAGGCCCGATCTCACAGCCCCAGTTGCTTCTGCAACTGCTCCTCCAATTCCTTTTCCAAGGGGCCCCGTTTGCTGTCCGCCCAGCGGTTTGCCAGCTCCCGGACTTTCGAGCGATCGAGCTCACCGGCGGAGAGGTTCTTGCGGATATACGCCAGGCATTCGTCGTAGAGCGGCTTGTACTGCGACTGATACGAGTCGTCTTCCGTCTCAGCGGCAGGCGCGGGCTCAGCTTCGGGGAGATTGTCCAAGTTGCCTTCAGCCAGCGATTGCAGCAGATCCATGCCCTGCTGGCTCTTTGCTCGCAGCGCGTCTAACAGATGAACCTTTCTGTATAGACCATCGATCTGTTTGGCCGCTGCCGCCGCGGTCTCTTCTATACACTGCTGCATTTCTTCGGGCGTGGCCGCCATGTCGCTGGTTTCTTCTACCTTCTGCTTCTGCTGGGCAGCTCGTTCCCGGGGGAGGTCATCCTGGGCGGTCAGTTCCGTGGCTAGAGATTCGACCGCGTCGTCCAACGCGCGATTGCTTTTGCTCCATAGCTGCCACCCTACGATCGCTGCCAGGACAATCATCAGGAGCATCGCAGAGACCGCGCCCGCAATCACCAGCCCCACTTGTCTCCGCTTAGCTCGGCTGCGTTCTTGCGAAGACCCGGCAACCGAAGAGGTGTCGTCGGCTTGGTACCCTGCGGCCTCGGCGGCGGCCTGGTCATCCGGGCTGCCAAGAGGACAACCACAGTCCGGACACTGGCCGGCCCTTTTCGAGACCATCTTGCCGCAGTCAGGGCACCGGCGAAGTCGAGACTCCGCGTCGGGGACAACGGTCGGGACGTCGATCTCAGTCGGCGCGTTTTTCGCTCCGGCTTTGGCTTCGGGCTCGGCGGGCAAGGCGAACTGGGGATAGACGGCCTCGGCCCACTTCCACTGCTGCCAATCTTCGCGGCGGAGATGGCAGAAGCCGTCCAGGCGTCCCTCGGCCACCAGGGCGTCCACTTGCGCCTTGCTCATCGGTCCGAGTTGTTCGCCGGCGGCGGTCTTGACGTACCATCGGGCCTCTTTCTGGCCGGGCTGCTCAGGAGGCGTCGGCGTCTGCGAGGCCTCCTCACCGGAGGTTGACTGCCGGACAGGCCGCTGCTGGTCGCCATTGCCGAACTGAATCACCGCCGAGCAGTTGGGACACTTCACCCGCTTGCCCGACAAGTTATCCGGCGCCTGAAACTTCCGTCCGCAGCCCGGGCATTGACCGTGGATTGGCATGGCACACCACCCCCTAAGATTCAATCGCAATACCCGATGCCAGCGTACACGGCGGACAGGCAGGTGTCAATGCAGGCAAACTCCCCGGGGGATCCCCCGCGGGCAATGAAATCGGTCACTGCCTCTTGGTTGCGACGGTCACGGTCACTCTTGCGGGGCGTCGCCGAAATCCCTGTCAAACTCCTTGCCGGCCAGCCGAATTGCGTCCGGGTTGGGTGAGCAGGGGCGGCAGGTATCGACTTGCTCGACGGCCCGGTCCAGATCCCATCGCCGGACCCAGCGAAGGTAGGCGATGACCGTGTTCGGGGAGCGGCCGGCCCCGGCGGTGCAGTGGACGTAGACGGTGTGGCCCGCCTTCAAGAGGCCATCCAGTGATCCGACGCACGCCGGGAGCTTCTCTTGAAGATCCTGCGGGTCGAAATCCCTCACCGGGACCCGGCAAAACTCGATCCCCAACTCGTCGCAGTGGGCCTGAAACCGAGGCCAGTCAAGGCAGAGACGGTCGGCATCTTCGTCGGTTTGCAGGTTGAGCACCGCCGTGATGCCCAGTTCCTGTTTCAGCCGGTCGACGGCCGCGGTGGATTCGGGATACGAGCCGACAAAGACGTGGTCCAGGACCTGATCGAAGTTCATGCTTGTGTGCTTGGGAAAGGGGACAGTAGGGTGTGTGCTTGCACGCACGTGGAGTGCGGGTAAATCATCCCGTAAGCGAACACCAGCGCGTGGGTCCAAGCACCCTACCGGATCTTGAACGTATGCTTTGACCGCTCTTCAGTCGAACAGCCGGCTGACCGACTCGTTGCGGTGGATCCGCTTGATCGCCTCGCCCAGCAGCGGGGCCACGCTCAGCGTGGTGATCTTGGGGAGTTCCTTCTCGGGTCCCAGCGGGATGGTGTCGGTGACGACCACGCCGTCGACCGGCGACTCGCGGATCCTCTGGACCGCCTCTCCGCAGAACAGGCCGTGGGTGGCGGCCAGATAAATCCGCCGGGCGCCGTGCTCGTGCACCACCTCGGCCGCCCCGCAAATCGAGCCGGCCGTGCTGATCATGTCGTCGAAGATCAGCGCCGTCTTGCCCTCCACACTCCTGCCGATGATGTGCTCCTGGCGGGTGCGCTCGGCGCTGGCGCGGCGCTTGTCGATGATGGCCAACTCGCCGCCCAGTCGGCCCATGTGCGAGATCGCCCGCTTGATGCCCCCTTCATCCGGGCTGACCACCACGATCTCTTCCCCGTCGAAGTCCATGCTCCGGAAGTGGTTGTCGATCACCGGGGCGGCGTAGAGGTGGTCGACCGGGATGTCGAAGAAGCCCTGAATCTGGGCCGCGTGGAGGTCCATGGTCAGCACGCGGTCGGCGCCGGCATGGGTAATCAGGTTGGCCACCAGCTTGGCGGTGATCGGCACCCGGCCCTCGTCCTTGCGGTCCTGTCGGGCGTAGCCGAAGTAGGGGATCACCGCGGTGATTTGCTCGGCACTGGCCCGCTTGAAACTGTCGATCAACACCAGCAGTTCCATCAGGCTATCGTTGACCGGTGGGCAGGTGGGCTGCACGATGAACACGTCGCGTCCGCGGACGTTTTCGTCGATCTTGCAGGCGATCTCGCCGTCGGGGAAATTACCCATTACCATCCTTCCCAGCCGCAACCCCAGATAGTCGCATATCCGCTGGGCCAACTGGGGGTGGGCTCGTCCGCTGAAGAGTTTCATATCGTTCATGGTTGGGGGAATGGTCAGTGGGCAGTAGGCAGTGGTCAGTAGGCAGCGGGTAGCGGCTGCCGCTTTCGTCACTGGTTATGATTGAGCGGTCATTGGTCGTTGGCCATGGCGGCCAACACGATGGCTAAGTTTCGGGACATGGGATTGAGGTCTCGTGTTTCGAGCCGTTTCCACCTTCAGGAATTGTCTCGGAACAAGTTCGCACGACGGCTGCATTCGCTGATAGCCCCGCCCGGGAGGGCGGGGCTGTTCTCCCAAAGTGCGACGTTCTCTCTTGACACCCCCTCAGGTATTTGTCGTCGGCTAAAGGTTGGCGTCTGCCTGCCGCCCACTGCCCGGCGCCCCCTCGGCCCCACATCTTGCCACGAAACGGCCTGGCGTTCCAGAGGGGGCCTGTTGGGGGGTTTCTTGGCAGCTTGCGCCTACTTCTAGTAGTATAAGACACTGGTGGGCTCTCTCTGCCGAGGCAACATGGGATCGTTGCAGCGAGGTGATCATGGTCCGATACCTGGCTTTTTGGCTGCCGATGGCGGCAGTTCTGCCTCCCGGGGGAATCGTCTGGGGCCAGCCGACACCGGGGTCCCCGCCGCTGAGGTATGAACTGATGATCAACGGCGAAAGCTTCCTGGTCGAGGCAAATCGCCTGCACAAGCTTCCAAGCAAGCAAAAGCCGGGGGTCACCTACGAGGTCGCCCTGCGGGTGGCCCCCACGCAGCACATGAAGCTCAACTCGGTCCGGTTCGAGTACGATTGGCTGAGCAAAGTGGAAGACAATCGCCAGCGGGTGCGGCGCTGCGTGCGGCTGAGCCACGAACTCGGCTTTACGATGCTGATCACCGAGCTGGGAAAGCCGCTCGAGCCGAAGGCCCGGGACGAGACGCTCAGCACGCTGGCCACGCTGGTCGGCAAGACGTTTGCCAAGACCCAGGTCGAGAAGCTCCAGCAGGGCAAGCCCCACACGCGGAAATTCGGCGGCGCCACCGGCCGGGGCGTGATGATCCGCTACCGCGACCGGCAAGACTTGGGCCACACCTGCCTGGTCTACGTGCTGGTGGGACCGAAGTTCGCCGTCTCCTGCGTGGTCGAGTATCTCGACGCCGACGGGGAAGACGTCCTGCCTCTGGTGAAAAAGACGCTGGATTCCTTCCGGGCCCTCGACTGAGGGGCGTGTCATCCGTGGTGGTAGGCTGGGTCGAGTGAAGTTTGGCCATGGTGGACCTCGCTTCGCTCGACCCAGCCTACGCCTGGGCTGAGGAAAAACTCTAAGTCGGTGCAGGTTGTATTGTTGCGCGTTTG
>CAZUAM010000090.1:0-15686 GCA_964618095.1 uncultured Planctomycetaceae bacterium
GCGCACGTTCGGGTCTGTGGGAGCCCCGGGCGGGCAACCGCCCGGGGCCACCCGGTGCGGATTCGATCTGTCGAAGCCTATGTCCGCTTTTCACTAAGGCGCAGTTCCGGCCAGGATTTTTTCGCAAGCTGGATAGGGTATCTCGCGCCCGTCAGAGTACTGCCAAACGACACCGTCGTAGCGCCACAGTACCAGGGTGTCAGTTCTCTCGGCCTCTTTCACTCGCTCCGCTTCGCCTGCAACCAGTACTGAACCGGTTGTGAGCGAAAACGTGACCGGCTCGCCTTTGCGGAGGTTCTCGAATCGCAGACCCTCCGGCACGCCGTGCTTAGCCAGGAACTGCTTGTGGAATGCAATGAGCTTCCTCTGCTTCTCCGGCTCGACCTCCCCGGTGAGGTTCCCGGAGACATCCACCGTCCCATGCACTTGATAAAGGGCGTGACGGAACTTGGGAGTAATCGGCCGGTAGCCCGGCGTCGTCGCTGAGTTTATGCTGCTGAGCGTGTAGATCCACGGGAACTGGAGGTCAGTGATGTCGGCCGTGCCAAAATCATTGGCGCCGCCCCAACCGAGCATGCACTCGCCGTAGACGGGCAAGCCCAACCAATGCGCCTGGCGCCAGAATCGCCACCAGTAGGGCTGATTGGGTACCGCCGTCTCACGCCGCTTGTCCACCAACGGACGATAGTCCACCCCGCCCAGCGCGCCAAAGCCGCCGTCCACGAAGATGGCCTGCATGCCGAGCCGCGAACTCATGCGAAGCATGGGCCACATCATCTCGTCCCACCAGCCGCTGGCCAGGCTCATCGGAACCCAGTTGTATGGTGCGTATGGAGGAAACTCACCGTTGCGGCCGCAGCGCACCCACTCCGGATGTTCTCGGATCTCGGGGAGGCCAGCGCTCGCGTTCCGCTCGGCAGCGCGAGGGAACTTCTGCTCGTCGTATCCCCAGTAGCGCGTGACGAAGCCTTCCTTCGAAAACGCGTTCTGCGGACTGGTTTTGACGAATTCCGGGCGCATCCAGAACGACGGACGTATTCCCCTCGTGCGGAAAGCCCGTGAGAAGGCGGCGATCTGCGGGTTGACGCCTTGGCTCTCGTCGAGGCGGTATTCCGTGGGCACGGTGTAGGGTGAGCTGAACCACGTCGTGAAATCGAACTCGACGGAGTCCACGCCGTAATCGCCGTACTCCCGTGCCATGAGTTCCCCCGCCTTCTCCAGCGAACCGCCGGCCTTCTGGATGGGGCCGTCCAAGCCGCCGCACTGGGCGAACGCAGTGCCGACAAAGTCGCGCTGCAACTGGTAATGATCGCTGATCCGGCGGCCAAACTGGATCTTCGCGTTGCAGTAGTGCTGTGGAGCGCGGGCCTTCGGCTCGGAAGCGTAGAGGTACTCGAAGGTCTCGACCAGATAACGACCCGAGAGTCCGGCGACGTCGACGGAGAAGTTCGGCCAAATCCCATCCACGCCGAACTTCAGGTAGTCGCAGTTGGCGCGGCTGACGCTGAAGTACAGGCGCTCGGCGGAGAGAATCAGGCTGCCGGCTTTGCGGCCGGGACGCGCGTCCCATTCGTAGAGTAGGAAGGGCTCTGTCTGGAGTGTGTTGCCGTCCGGGTGATAGCCGCGCCCGCCGCGCGCGTCCCGTCCCCAGCCGGAGTGGTCGCCGCTTTTCGTCCAGGTCACGATGTTGCGATTGGGCTGGCCCCATCGCACGCCGATGCTCGTGACGCCGTCGCAGGAGCCGTTTGGGCCGAACCCATCGTTTAGCGCCAGGCTGTAGCCTTCGACGTTGAAGTGCGTGGGCACCTTGATCTCGATCGAGCGGGCCAGGCCGCGATAGACGTCGCCGCCGATGTTCCGCTCAATGGGCCACCAGGTCTCCCAAACCTGGGCGTAAGTGAACGAGCGAAAGCTGCCTACTTGCAGAGGCAGCCACACCGCGAAGGTCACCCGCCCGTCGCGCACCTCGACTCCGCGGAACGCCTGCATGGAATCCGGATGGGTGCTGCGGCGCGGCGAGGTATAGTCGCGCGTGTACACCGTTCGGCCCAGCCAAGGTCCGTCCCTGCTCGGTTCCTGCGCATCGCGCATCCCGTAGGGGTTGTAGCCGATCAGGTCGATCCCGTTCCCGTAGAGGGCGGTTTGCACCAAACCCGTGTCGTCGGCTGCGATCCACTGGCGGACGCGCAGGTGGTCCTTGTCATAGATCAACTGCTGCCCGTCAGGCCAACGAATGGTGATCGGGTTCTTGCGATCCAACGTCACTGGTTTCCCATCCCCGTCGGCGAGCGTCGCACCCTCGGTGATCTTCGGGTCCTCCACGGAGCGCGGGGCAATCACGGCCACGTTGGAACGTTGTTCGCCTTCGCCGGCACCGGTCACGGCCGCCACGGCATAGTGGTAGATGACCGACGGGTCGAGATTCACGTCGAGGCAATGCGGCTGGGTGACCGGATTGGCAGTGACCCGCGTCCACTGCTTGCCGTCCGTGGACCGATAAACGTGCCAGCCCGTGACACGTTCGTCCTCGATCGAGGGATTCCAATTGAGATAGGCGTGTCCATTGGCGCCATACCCGGTGAGTACACTGGGCGCAAGCACCGGCATGGAAGGCAACCGACTCGCCGACTTCACGCTCTCTGCCGCAACGGCGCACCGGCACGCCACGAGCAATGCCGGCAGGCTGCGCAGTGCCAATAAGAGCACCATTATCACCGACGTCTTCACATATTTAGTTCTCATAAGTGGTTCTCCTCTCTTCTCGCTACTTGGTCCCGATGCAATAAACGTTGGTCTGGCCTCGGACGTACATGCGTTTGCCTGAGAAGATCGGCGTCGCATAGAACGGCTCGAGCGTGTTGCGCGCCACTTCCTGGAACTCAGGACCGGGCTTGAGCACGACGGTTTCACCGCTATTATTGCTGGCATAGAGATACGGACCGGCCAGGACGAGGCTGGGATAGTTGTTCCCCCTGATGGCCAGCATCTCGACGTAAACCGGCTTCCCGCTCGTGGCGTCGAGGACAATGAGCTTGCCGCCCTTCTGCAAGGTGTAGAGCAGGCCGTCCGCAAACACGGGCGACGCGACACACCAGCCCCGGATCGCCTTGCTCTGCCAGAGCTTTTTCGTTGCGAATCCGCCGTCGCTGGACGCCGTGAGCCGCACCGCGCCGCCGCCTTTGCCGACCAGATACACCGTATTGCTCTGCACGACGGGCGAGCAGCAAGTTTGCAGGGGCAACCCTTCCGACGGCCAGATCTTCGAGGCGAGCTGCTTGCCGTCGCTGATCCGGAAGACATCCCCGCAGGCGGTGAGGACCGCCTCGTTGTCGCCCACGCGCACCCGCACGGGGGAGGCAAAGTGGATCCCGGCTTCCGCTTCCCAGTTGGTTTTGCCGGTGACCGGATCCAGGGCGGTTAACTTGAGAAGGTGAAGGAGAAGCTGGCCCTCCGCCAACAGGGGCGATTCCTGGACGCCATAGAGGCGAGGTTCGGAGTAGGTGGCCGGGTGCGTTTCAAGCCGCCGTACCCATTGCCGGTGACCTTCCAGATCGAAGCAGGCGACAATGCCGCTTCCAAACGCCACGTACACCCGCTCCCCGTCGCTGGCCGGCGTCGGCGTCGCGTAGCCGGCGTCCTCGTACGTCTTGGGCAGGACGAAAAACGCCAGCGCCTTCAAGTCGTCCGACTCCTGCTTGATCTCACCTTCAAGCCGGGCCAGTTCCTCCTTCAAGCCTGGCTTGTCCGGGGTTTTGTTGAGCTCTACCGTTTTCTCGTCCCTGGCCGCTTCAAGCTCCTTCAGTTTGCGGGGCAGTTCGTTGGCCCGGGCCTGCTTCGCTCGGGCCTGTTCGCGCTGGTCTTCCGGCACGGCGTCGAGGTACGTCGTGCTGCTGGACCAGAGAATCGTGCCGTCTTTCGCCGAGACGCACAGGAGAGTGTCCGGCTCGCTGCAGACGAAGATCCGGTCGCCCACGAAGATGGGCGAGGCATTCGACTTCTTGGGCAGTGGCGTTTTCCAGATCACATTGTCGGTCGCCGACCACTGTACAGGTGGCTCTGCGTTCGGGTACACGCCCGTGCCGTCTCCGCGCCAACCGACGGGGGTGGCGGCGGTGACGGTGGACAGGTGGGTGAGAATCGCAGCGAGCAGACAAGGGAGCTTCTTCATGTCAGTTTGGCCTTTCAGTTTAGACAGCGTATCAGGGTTTATTGAATCTCCACTACCATGCGGAACCCGGCGCCGTGGGCGCTGTCGCGGGTGTTCAGTCCGCGATGACAGCGGTTCCAGGAGCGGAGGTTGTTCGGGACATTGCAGAAGCAGAATCCGCGGGTCACCCGGTCCTTCTCCGCCTGGCCCGGCATCGAGGCGTCATCCGGACCCTTCGGATCCTCGACCGGGCTCCGGCTGTAATAATCTGCATCATAGAAGTCCGCGCACCACTCGTACACGTTGCCCAGCATGTCATAAAGGCCCCACGGGTTGGCCGGGAAACTGCCCGCGGCCAC
Source organism: uncultured Planctomycetaceae bacterium (assembly GCA_964618095.1). Lineage (GTDB taxonomy): Bacteria > Planctomycetota > Planctomycetia > Pirellulales > Thermoguttaceae > CAZUAM01. The sequence continues at coordinate 4,507 of CAZUAM010000090.1, forward strand.
CACCTTCATCTGGCCCCAGTCGCGCCCGCCTCCCACGAACACATCCTTTCCTTTCCCGGCATCGTAGATCCAGTTGTGGTCGTAGTTGGCCTGATCCTTGCGGATCGTCTCCCCGGTGTAGAAAGGCGTGGTGGTGCCCGCGCGGCAGCCGTATTCCCATTCCGCTTCCGTCGGCAGGCGATACTGCATGTCTTCCAGCGCGCTCAGCCGCTGGCAGAACTCGGTCGCGTCATGCCAGGAGACGTTGTACATGGGCAGGTCCGGTCCCACGCCGTCGTTGGCCTTGCGGAGCTGCTCGATGGTCGTTCCCATCACCTCGATCCACTGCGCCTGGGTCACTTCCCGGGCTCCCATCAGGAACGGCCGGGTGAGCCGCACGCGGTGTGACGGGCCGTTGTCTTTTTCCCGCCCGGGCTGGCCCATCAGGAACTCCCCCGGCTCGAGCCGTACGAATTCCATACCCAGGGAGTTCTTCAGAAACGTGATTTCCTTCACCTGCTCGCCGGTGGGCGTGGCGACTTTTACCTGGCGGGTTTCGGAATTCCATTGCGGTCTTTGCGACGTGGCGCGCGAACCGGCAAGCTTCAAACGGATCTGTCCGTAGCTGCCGTTCTCCGCTGGAAAATGAATCTGGAGGGACTTGCCATCGCCCGGAATCCTGGCGTCCTTCTCCTTCACCCACTGGCCCTGCTCGAAGTGGCCCTGCTCGGCCGAGGCGACGCCGATGTCACTTCCGTCCGCGCGGCGCAGTTCCACATCAATCCTGGTGGACGTGATGATGTAATCGTCCGGCCCCATCCGGATGATGAGGCCGTTGCCGTTGAGCAAGGGACCGGCTGTGTGCAGGCGCGAATCGCGCCATTCCGTTTCACCAGGAATGTGGTCCATCGTAGCCGTGAACGTGACCTTCAGATCCTGGTAGTCTTGCTCCCAGGTGGAACCGGCCTTGTGCAGTTTCTTGTCAAGCACCGCAGTGAAGCCAAGCAGGTCACCAGGATTGCGCTTCTCGACCAAGAGCGGCTCCATCGTCCGCACCAGGTCAAACGTCGCTTTGGTCCGCATCAATTCCACTTCCGCTTGCCAGTACTGCCCGACCAGCATCGCGCCCATGGAGAGGGCCCGGAAATAGTGCTCCGCCGGTGAAAACTCGGGTTGCACGAGAGCCTTGTTCCAGGGTCTGATATACTTGTGAAGCACATCACCAGGATTGTCCGGTCCCACGCCGTCCAGGCTGGCGCAGCCCACGTGGAAGATGTCCATGTACTCGCAGTCGCAGGGAGACTCGCCACACCAGGCGTTGGCGTACATAGGAATATTCAGCGCTTCCTTCGCCTTCTGCACCACGATCTCGATGTACTTCCCGGTGTAATAGGCGCCCATGGCCTTCCTGGCGTCAGTGGGCCAAGGCTGCTTGCCGAACACCTCTTCCCAGGTCCCCGACGTCTTGCTGCCGTTGCCGTGGTACCGGCTCCACGTGAACCACCCCAGCCTGGTCGGATCGTGCTTCGGCGTGTCGTTGGCCTTCAGGTAGTCCAGCAGGGCCTTCGGGACCTGTTGGCCGATGTGCTCGCTGGCCGCCGGGCTGAAGTCGGCATAGCACGGCATCTCGTTCTCGACCTGCACGGCGATGAGCACCTGGTGGCCGGGGTCCTTCTGGGCCGCACGCGCTAAGAGCGCCTTCAGCGCCAGGCCGTCCCGCTCCGCGCACTTCGTCGCAAATGGCGACACGCCCCCGTTCTCGGGCTTCCCGTCCTGCTTGAGTGCTGGAAAGGCGATCTTCTCGTCCCAGATGTATCTCGGCACGTAGTTGCTCTGCAGGTTCCGCCAGGTGCCGAACCAGACGATGATCAGGTGCATATTGCGCTCTTTGGCCGCCTCGATCAGCCCGTCAATCATGGCGTATTCGTATTCATCCTTGCGGGGTTCAAAGGCGTTCCACTGGAGGATCGCGGCGACCGTGTTCAGTCCCTGCCGCCGCCACTTGTCAAACTGGTCTCCGTAATACGGCACGTCCGCCGGGTGAGTCATTACCTCTTCCAGGGTTTCTCCGTAGAGGATGAGACGCGGCTCTCCACAGACCACGATGTTTCCCTTGTCGACGCGGGGCGTCGAGCCGTCCGGCTTCGGGTAAGGCGGGAACGTGGTTTTGTCCACCTTGTCGATCGGCAGGAACTTCACCGCGTCGGCATAGAGGGCTCCCTTCTCTTCCAGCGTGACCTTCACGGAGCCGCTCGTTCCGGCGGCGAAATCGTAATCCCCCAGGTTGTTCCAGCCAGAATGGCCGTCGCCGGTGTTTCGCTTGAGGGTCTCGGTCTTGCCGTCGTGCTTGATCTCGATGGTCACCTGGCCGCGCGCGCCCCAGACGATGTGCCACAGGTAGACACGGTACTTGCCCGGGGCCGGCAGATTCGGCGTCCACTCGGCCCAGGAGCCGGCGGATGTTGTCTTGCGTGCCCCGCCGGCATCCATGCCATATCGGTAGTAGTCCCCTTGGTTCTTGCCGTCTTCCCAGGTACCGCCCTCGGAGTATTCCGGGTGGCCGTTGTCGATGACAATGCCACCGTCGTAACTCGTCACGGCGCTGTGGCAGGCAGCAGGGCAAGCGAAGAGAGCGGACATCGCCGCAAAGAACGCCGCCAACGCTGCCAGAAACTGTGCGCTGCACCGCACCTGCACGTTCAAAATCTGATCCAATCCGTTCCTCACGGTAACCTCGTTGGTAAGGGGTGAGTTGGTAACAGGAGATTGCCGGGTCGCGTGTGGTTGCGGAATCCAGGGACACCAACCTAGTTTTTGCTCACTCCTGCGACAAAACTGGTATGGTCGCTGCGGAATTGAGGAAACTGGTATGGTCTCCCCGGAATTGCCGCCTCGGCCCGATCGGCGGCCCGGCTATTGTTGTGCTTGGTCGGAAAAAGCCCTCAGGTCCCCTTCCATCGCCGCCAGACGATCGGCCTGGGCCGCCTTGGTGGCGTGCAGATCCGTGCTCGCCTCGGGCGGGTCGTAGGCGAACATGTAGAACTTCACCTTCGGCTCCGTGCCCGAGGGGCGAACCGCCACGTAGTTGCCCTCCGGCTGGAGGTCGAAAATGACCATGTCGCCTTGGGGGCCTTCGAGCGGCTGGGACGTCTTGCCGAGTTGGGTGAGCGTGCCGCTGAGATAGTCGCGGGTGCGGGTGACCTTCAGTCCGCCCAGGCGCTCCGGGGGACGGCTGCGGAACGCGGCCATCAGGGCCTTCATGTCGTCCAAGCCCTTCTCGCCCGGCATCTGGATCGAGACGGTCTTCTCGGCGTGAAGGCCGTGTCGGCGGAACAGCCCGTCGAGCCTTTCGACCAGCGTGGCTCCCTCGGCCTTCAATCGGGCGGCCAACTCGGCGGTGAGCATGGCGGCCACTGCGGCGTCCTTGTCCCTGACGTGCCCGCCCGCCAGAAAACCGTACGATTCCTCGGCCCCGAAGACGAAATTCTCGGCGCCCCGCCGGTCCATCTCGCCGCCGATCCACTTGAAGCCCACCAGCAGATTGCCCGCCGTCTCGACCCCGTAGTCGTCGGCGATCCGGCGGATCAGCTCGGTGGTGACCAGCGTCTTGACCACGTAATGCTCCGGCGTGAGCGTACCGGCGGCCCGCTGAACTCCCAACAGGAAATCCGCCAGCAGGGCCCCGATCTGGTTGCCCGTCAGCGTGGTCCATGGTGCGTCGGGCTGCGTGGTAGTGGGCACGGCGCACCCCAGTCGGTCGCAGTCCGGATCGGTGGCCAGGATCAAATCGGCCCCGATCTGCCCTGCGCGTTCGATCATCGACTCGAACACGGCGGCATTCTCCGGATTGGCGCTGTGGCCCGGGACGTTGCTGAACTCCGGGTCGGGGGCGGCATGTGGCTCGAAGACCTCGACCTCCCGGAAGCCGGCCGCCTCCAGCACCGGACAGACGGCCGAGGCCCCCACGCCGTGCAGCGGGGAATAGATGATCTTCAGCTCGCGGGGGCCGGGCACGCTTCGGGCCAAGACCGCGTCGACGAAGGCGGCGTCCATCTCCTCCTGGCAATAGACGATCTTGCCCGACTCCAACCCCTGGGCAAACGCGATCCGCTTGATCCACGTTACCCGCTTCATCTGCTCGATGGCCTCGGCGTCGTGCGGCGGGAGCAGTTGGCCGCCCCCGGACCAGTAGACCTTCACCGCGTTGTCGCTGGGGGGATTGTGGCTGGCGGTGATCATGATCCCGCAGGCACAGTCCATCTGCCGTACGGCGAAGGAGAGTTCGGGCGTGCTGCGATAGCCGTCCAGGAAATAGACCGTAAACCCCGCCGCCGCCATGATCTGGCTGCACAACTCGGCAAAGTGCCGCGAGCGGTGCCGCGTGTCGTAGGCGATCGCACATCCCAGCGGCGTATCCTTGACCTGCTGCTTGACGTAGTCGGCCAGTCCCTGGGCGGTCTCGCCGATCGTGCGGTCGTTGATGGCGTTACAGCCGATCGGATACATCTTGCCGCGGCGCCCGCCGGTGCCGAAGGGGATCATCGTCCAGAAGGCGTCGTCCAGCTCCTTCCACGTCCCCGTGGCCAAGTGGTCGGCCACCTGGGGGGCATATTCTTCCAAGTAAGGCTCGGTCAGCCAGGTGCGGATGTTCTCGACCGCCCCGGGCGAGAGCCGCTTTTCGGCCGCGGCGGCCTGCAGTCGGGCCAGAACGGTTTGCGTATCGACCATGGGCGGCTTTCGAGTCTGCTCGAACGAGGCGGTGACCGACATCCGACGGGACCCTTATTTTGACCAATTCTGGCGCACAAAAAAAGGGAGGGGGGAAATCGTTTGCTCCGCAAGTATACGACAGAACGGCGCCAAAGGGCCAAATCCCGTCAAATACGGCAATCTGTCCAAACTGGGTTAGTAACCTTCCCCCCTCTGGAATTCCATTCTATACTTCCACCATCCGGTATCTTACGCAGTTGTCAGGCAAAGGAGCACGCGTTGGGCGAACCGATCATCAGCGTCTCGGGATTGCGGGGGATCGTGGGCGAGACCCTCACGCCGGAGGTGGCCATCCGCTACGCCACCGCGTTTGCCGCCCTGGCATCGCCGGGAAGGATCGTGATCAGCCGCGACGGCCGGGCCTCGGGAGAGATGCTCTGCGGGGCGATCCAAGCAGGGCTCAACGCGGTGGGCCGCCACACCGTGGACGCCGGGGTGGCCGCCACGCCCACCACCGGCGTGCTGGTACGACACTGCGAGGCCGCCGGGGGCATCCAGATCTCTGCCAGCCACAACCCGGCCGAGTACAACGGCCTGAAACTCTTCGCCGCCGAAGGTCGCGTCATCTCGGCCGGACCCGGCCGGCAGGTGCTCGCCCGCTACCGCACCGGCACGATCGACTGGGTGCCGCAGAACCGGCTGGGCACGCGGCAGGACCCGCCCGATTCGATCTCCACCCATCTCGAGGCCGTGCTGGCCACCGTAGACGTCGGCCGGATCCGAGGCCACCGGTTCAACGTCCTGCTCGACTCCAACCACGGTGCCGGAAGCCTGCTGGGCCGCCGACTGCTGGAAGAGCTGGGCTGCCGCATCAGCGTACTGGGTGAGGAACCGAACGGCCAGTTTGCCCATCCGCCCGAACCCACCGCCGAGAACCTCGCCGGCGTGCTCTCGGCCGTCACTGAGGCCGGCGCGGAGATCGGCTTCTGCCAGGACCCCGACGCCGACCGGCTGGCCGTGATCGACGAGTCGGGCCGTTACCTGGGCGAGGAGTACACCTTGGCCCTCTGCGTCGACCACGTGTTGCGCCGGCGGAAAGGCCCGATTGTGGCCAACTGTTCCACCAGCCGGATGTCGCAGGACCTCGCCCGGCTCCACGGCGTTCCCTTCCACCGCTCAGCAGTCGGCGAGGCGAACGTGGTCGACGCGATGCTCCAGCACAATGCGGTCTTCGGCGGCGAGGGGAACGGCGGCCCGATTGATCCTCGCGTGGGCCTGGTCCGCGACAGTTTCGTGGGTATGGCCCAGTTGTTAGACGCCATGGCCGCCCGGGGAATGAAGATCAGTGGGCTGGCCGACGAGCTGCCGCGCTACCAGATCGTCAAGACCAAGATCAGCCTGGCCCGCGACAAGGTTGCCGCCGCGTTGGACGCCCTGGAAAAACACTTCGCCGACGCGGCGGCCGATCGGCCCCTGTTTTCTTATACTGACGGTCTGCGCCTCGACTGGCCCGGCGGCTGGCTGCTGGTCCGCGCCAGCAACACCGAGCCCATCGTTCGCGCGGTCGCCGAGGCACAAACCGCAGACGAAGCAAGCCGACTCTGTGAGGAAGCTGGCAAGATCCTGCATCAGGTGGGACGCCGCGGCTCATAAAGCCGCGACCGGCGGTCGCGAGAAAGGGCCGCGAAGCCCGGCTGGCTATCGCTTCGGGCGCGACCACCGGTCGCGGCTTTATGATTCTGACGACGCGCTAATTCGTTAGAGTGACTTGCTTATTGGGTCGTGCATTGCCAATGCGCGACGTAGAACAACGAAAGCCTGGAAAACGCGGGAAAAACGGCGTGCTGTCCGTGCATTAGCGATCCAGGGATCAATAGTCGGGCCACACCAGAAACGTTGAGGCAGCAAATCCGCCCATCGCCGCTATGAACAGGACTGCGACTACTTGGAGCATCAAGACGATGAGCGTGATGATGCCCACGAACTTCCAATACGACTTCTGAGCAACCAACGCGTCCTCCAAGTCACGATCCCCGTTACGGCGAAGGAACGTCTTGATTCGCTTCCCGTAGCGGAAGAGGAAGTATGCGGCGGCCAAAAACGGCGCCACGCTGACCAGCCCAGGTATCGCGAAGGAAAGCCCAAACGTCCCCCCAAACGCCGTGAGAATCAACAGGCCGGCGGTCATCAATCCTCCTAAGATGAACCAGAGGATCGACAGGAATGTGACCCAGGGCTGCGTCTGCGCTAGCGCCTGTCGCATCCCAGACGTGATTTCTCCGCCGCTGGCGACACCGCCCTTGCCTGGTGCCGGGCGGATCGCCACGCGGGCGTCCTCCCTCATGGCCTCGAACGGCGTGATCGCTTCCTCTTGCGCGACACGCTCGCCGATGCCCGCAAAGGGATTCTCTTCGGCCGCCGTCCCCGCCGGCTGCGTTTCCGTCGAGACCTCGGCCAGCTTGGGAAAGACCTCGTCGGCCCATTTCCACTGCTCCCAGCCTTCGCAAAGCACTTGGCACGAGGCGTCGATCCGGCCCTCGGCCAGCCAGTCGTCCAACTCCTGCCTGGATGCCGGCCCGAACTGCTGGCCCTCTTCCGTCCGGAGATACCACCGCTGGGCAGTCGGTCGATCGCAGCCGGCTTGCTCCGGGGCGGCTTCTTCGCTGCGGACCGGCTCCTTGGGGGCCGGCTGTCCCGCAGCCGGAATCCCAATCTTCCCCCCGCACTTGGGGCATTTCACGCGCTTGCCCGCGTACCTATCGGGCGCGCGGAACTTGCGGCGGCATCGGGGGCATTGGATCTCGATGGGCATGATCTTCCCCTGTCGGGCACGTCACCAAACCGGGTATAGGCGCCTCACCAAACCGGGTGTATAATCGCATTCCGGCCGGTAATCATTACTCTAATCTGCCGGATCGTCTCGTAAAGGGCAATTCCGGCGTGTTTGGCATCGTGCCCGGACGGCCAAGGTAATCGCCCACCAAGGGCCGTTGTGCCTCGGCGTCGGCTGGGACTGTGGCGGGGGCCCATTTACCCCCAGATATCGCGCCACACGGTGTGCGCCCGGCGTCCGGAGAGGCAGTTGGCAGAGGGATAATGACCAAGATTCCCCAGAGGCAAGCGAATAGCGGTCAGGATGTCTTTGCTGTGTCGAAACAAGCCGGTTTTTTCTTGACAGGAGTGCTGCCATGACCTCGACTGCCGAACCTACACGTCCTTGGTTGGCCTCGTTAGCGGCGGCCTTGTTGTTGTTGGGGGGATTGGCCGGGAGGGCCTCGGCCCAGCGGCCGCCCGCCCCCCGGCTGCTGCCCGACACGACCGTCGCTCTGCTGTCGATCGCCGACGCCCCGGAGATGGCCCAGCGGTTCATGAACACGGCCATGGGCCGGATGAGCCGGGACCCGCAGATGAAACCGCTGGTGGGTCACCTCTACGGCTCGCTGACCGAGGCGGTGGCAGGAGTGCAGGATCAGATCGGGCTCTCGCTGCCCGAGTTGTTGGACATCCCCCAGGGCGAAATTGCCCTGGCGGTGGTCGCCCCTGAGGACGTCCGGCCGGCGATCGTGCTGCTGTTGGACGTCGGCAATCAACTCCCCAAAGCCAGGAAGCTGCTGGATCGCCTCACCACCCGTCTGGAAGAGTCCGGCTCCCGCCGCTCGGAACAGACCGTGGCCGGCACCAAGTTGATTACCTACGAGGGCGGCGGAGCGGGCCGACGCATCATCCACTTCGAAAAGGACGCCACGATCGTCGTCGGCTCCGATCCCCAAGTGCTCCTGCAACTTCTGGCCGTCTGGAACGGCGCCAAAGGCAACACCATTGCCGATAACCCGGACTTTGCCGCCGTCATGCGGCGCTGCCGCGGTGCCGGGAACGAAAAACCCCAATTGACTTTCTACGCCGACCCGATCGGGATCATGCGCGCCATCGGTCAGGAGAACACCAGCGTCCGCGTGGCCGTGGCCGTGCTGCCGGCCCTGGGAGTGGACAGCCTGAGGGGCGTCGGGGGCGCTGTCACGTTCGACACCGGGCAGTTCGACTCGGTAATGCACGCCCACGTGTTGCTGGCTCCCCCGCGCTCCGGCGTGATCAAGATGATCGCCCTGGAATCGGGCGACTCAACACCTGAACGCTGGGTCCCCGCCGACGTGGCCAGCTACACCACCTTGCATTGGAACGTCGAGCAGACTTTCACGGAGTTGGCCAGCCTCTACGACAGCTTCAACGGCGAAGGGGCCCTGGCCCAGCTCTTGCAGCGGCGGTTCCTGGAGCCGACCGGGCTCGACCTGGAAAAGGAGCTTCTGCCGGCGCTGGAGGGCCGGGTGACGTACATTTCGTGGTTCGAACGGCCCGTGACGCCCCAAAGCCAGGCTATGTTGCTGGCGTTGAAATTGAAGGACACCAAGGTGTTCCACAAGGCGGTAGACAGGCTGTTGACCCTCGGCGCGGGGAGTATTGTGAAGGAGACCTGGGCGGGGAAGACGTATTACCAGGTGCGACCGCCGCTGCCGGACGGCGTGCCGCCCAACCAGCGCCCGCCGCAGCCCTGTTTCGGCATCCTCGACGATTATCTGCTGGTGACCAACCGTCTCGGTCTCTACAAGAAGGTCGTTACCACGCTCGCCCAGGGATCGCAATCGCTGGCCGACGATCCGGAATTCAAGCTGATTACCGGCAAGATTCGCCGGCAAAGCGGGGGCAAAACACCCGCCCTGATCAGCTTTGACCGGCCGGAGGAGAGCGTCCGCTGGCTCTACGAGCTGGCCGCCTCCCAGCAGACCCGGGAGACACTCGGTCAGCAGGCCGAGAACAGCCGGTTCTTCAAGGCCCTGGACAAGGCCCTGAAAGAAAACCCCCTCCCGCCGTTTGCCGTGCTCCGCCGCTACCTGGCCCCCGGCGGCGGGATGGTGGTCGACGACCAGACGGGCCTGCACTACATGGCCTTCACGCTGCGGCGGGAGACTGACTGAGGCCAACCGCATAACGCCGCGACCGCCGGTCGCGACCGGGCACCGAGCGGGACTACTCGCAGCGCCACGGCGCGACCACCGGTCGCGGCTCTATGGCACCGGCATCGTCCGAACGGTTCCAGGCGTGACCGGGCGGTGGCGCTCGGCGCTGGCGGCCGCCGCAAAACACAGCTCCAGGCTCCGCAGGTTGTCCCGCCCGCTGTTCAACGGCTCCCGGCCCTCCTCGATCGCGCAGAGCAGCTCGCCCATCGTGCCGTGAAAACCGTCGGGGAACCAGCAGCCTTCCAGCTCGGGCGTGGCCTGACCCTCGGACGTGTAGAGCGTCAGCGTCTGGTGCTTCAGATCCGGCCCCGTACTGATGATCGTGCCGCGGCTGCCGGTCACGTAGGTGCGGTCCTGGGGACCGAACCGCGCGTCGGCGTCGAAGACCAGCGAGGCCTGGGCGTCTGCGTACTCGATCAGGGCCTGGGCCAGAAGCGCCGGCTGCATCTCCTGCACCGGGCTGTGGGCCGTCGAGGCGTACACCCGCCGGGCCGGCCGGTCCCCAAGGAAGCAGCTCAGGATGTCGAACCAGTGGATGCCGAAGTCGTAGAGGACCAGGTGCTTGACCTTTTCGAACTGGCTCCCCTTGAGATAATTGTGATTCCAATGGACCGAGAAGTGGGCGGCGGTGACCTGCCCCAGCAGCCCGGCCCCAATCGCCTGGCGGATGTAACTGAAATGCGGCGCCCAGCGGCCGTTCTGGTTGACCGCCAGCTTCAGTCCCCGGCGGTCGGCCAGCTTGACCATCCGCTCTCCGAAATCGAGGTCCAGCACAAACGGTTTTTGGCTCAAGACGTGCTTGCCGGCCAGCAGGGCGTCCTCGATGATGCCGGCCCGCTGCTGCGGGTGGGCGGCGATGTCGACCACCTCGACGTCGTCGCGTTTCAGCAGGTCGTGGTAGTCGCGGCAGACGCGGGCCTCCGGATAGAACTCGGTCTTGCGCTTCCTCGCCCGGTGCAACGCCGGATCGCACATCGCCGTGACGCGATAGCCGGCCTTGCGGTAGGCCTTCAGGTGGTCCTTGGTGATCGCTCCGCAGGCAATCAAGCCGATCCGGGCCCGGTAGTCCGCGGGATCGCGCGGCCGATAAGGCAGGTCCGGGGCCTCGATTTCCCTGCCGGTCGTAGGGACCGCGAGCCAGGAGCCGTGACTAATGCTTTCGCCCATGGCGATTCTCCTCAGAATGGAAGCTACAATGTACCCCATTCGCCGGGCAACGCCTATACGGTCTACCGATTTCTCAGCCCCCCGACTATTGAGTTTCTGTTGCGGGAGGTCGAGGGGGTGGCTGGCGGCTGACGGGCACCGAAGCGAAGCTTTGGTCGGCCAAGCCCCAGGCGAAACACACTGGGGGCACCGCTGCGCTTTGCCCCAGCCACCCAACCTGACATCTCAATGTTGACGGACCACTAGCCCGTATTATTGCCTCCTCACCAGAATTCGTGGGTGAATTCGGGCTCGGGGAGGGCTCCGAGTTGG
>CAZUAM010000091.1:0-300 GCA_964618095.1 uncultured Planctomycetaceae bacterium
CGTGAAGGTGTCCAGCCTACCGATCGCGTCAACCACGGCGTTGGCGGTGGTGGCCGCCGGGTCGATGTCGATCGTCAACGTGCCCGCCACCGCATCGTGCGTGACCATGGCCCGATCGCCCATGGCCCGCTCGTGCACCAACACGATATCCACGTCGGGTCCGGGAAGATCCGCGATCAGGAAGTCATTGTTATCACCGGGCAACACGATGGTTGCCGCTCCACCGGCCGTTGTCGCGATGGTGCCCCAGGGAGCCACCAGACCGCTGCCGTCATTGGTCGGATCCACCGTAGCATCCAG
>CAZUAM010000091.1:310-15658 GCA_964618095.1 uncultured Planctomycetaceae bacterium
GCCGCCGCAAAAGTACCCTCACCATTGATCGCCGCCAGCACGGTTGCTGCGGTGGTGGCCAGCGGGTCGACGTCAATCGTCAGCGTCCCTGTGGCGCCTTCAAAGGTGACGATTGCCTGGTCGCCCGATGCCGCGCTGCTCAGCAGAACGACATCGACGTTGTCGAATTCAGGTCCCGGTGTGTCGGCGGTAATCACGAGGTCGTTGTCGTCGCCCAACAGCATGATCTGGGCGCGGGCGGTGACCGTGGTCGTCCCCATGACGCCCAAGTCGGCGATCAGGCCGCTGCCGTCGTTGGTCGGTTCGGAGGTGGCATCCAGGGCGGCCGCAAAGGTCCCTTCGAGATTGACGGCGGCCAGCACGGTCGCGGCCGTGGTGGCCGACGGATCGAGCTCAATCGTCAAGGTGCCGGTTACGCCGTCGAAGGTGACCACGGCCTGATCGCCCGACCCCGGATTCTCCACAAACACCACGTCCACGCCGGCCAGCGCCGATCCCGGAGTGTTGGCCGTGATCGTCAGGTCGTTGTTGTCGCCGGAGGGCGTGATCGTCAGCGAGGCGTTGCTGCCGACCGTAGAGGTCGTCCCCACCCTGCCCAGCGAGAGGATCAGACCGGTGCCGTCGTTGGCCGGATCGAGCGCGTCTGCCAACGAGACCGTCACGGGTGCGCCCGGGTGGCTTTGGAACTTCGTATCCTCGAAGCTGTTCGGATCGGCGGAGATCGCCGCATCGGCGCTTTTGGTGATCGTGTTGAAGGAGACCGTGGGCCGGGCCTGGATCATGTGGATCGGGTTGTAGACGTCCTGGATCGAGTTGACGACCACGCTGCCGCCGCCATAGCTGATGTCGGCATGGTTGACATAGTTGAGGAAGATTTCTTCCTCTTCCAGCACGGTGCGGCCGGCGTCGTAGTCCAGTTGGTTGCGGAACACCAACCCGCCCCAGTCGCCCTTCACCGGCACCGTGGTCCGCAACGGCTCGCCGTCGGTGCCGATCTGTTCGTTGTGGAAAGAGGTGAAGTAGACGCCGTGCTCGGGCGTGCCCAGGACCTGCAACGCGCCCAGACTGCGGTCGATTCCCTGTGCCGAGCTGCCGACGTCGATGTTGGCCTTGCGGAGCTTGAACACCGCGCCGGCGTCGATCATCACGGTCACGCCTTTGCGGATTTCCATCTTCTTGCCGTCGCGCAGCGAGTTGCCGAACACGTCGTAGCCGATCTCGTAGGCCTGGTTGTCCTGCATCGTGGCCGGGTCGGCCGGGTCGTCGTTCTGGAAGTTATTGCCCACGATCCGCACGATTTGGCCCGGTTCGGCGGCGGCCAAGGCCTCGGAGATCAAGGTATAGGGGTTGGCCAGCGAACCGTCCCGGGTGGGACCGGTGGCCGCCTTGTCGACGAAGATCGTGTTCTGCTCGGATTGAAAGTTGAACCAGAAGTTGTAAACCCCGCCGGGAATCCCGTCGGCGTCGCCGTCGAACAAGGTGGCCGTGGTATCGATCATGTGTTCGACGACGTCGGGTGTGAAGTCCACGCGGAGGTCGTACTCTCCTTGCGAGGTTCCGCCGACGCCGCTGTTCTCGATTATCGGATCGTAATCGATGTTTCCGGTACTGGTCACGCCGAGGTAATACGTGCCGGGCTCCAGGTCGAGTTCGAGATACGAGTCTTCGCTGTAGTAATCATCGTTGCGCGAAACGACCCGCCACTGGGGACCGTCCTCACCTCCCACTTCGTACTCTTTGAAGAGCGTCAGGGCGCTGTCCAGTTGGCTCACCGCTTCCCGCCGCTCGGCGATCGTTTCGGCGCTGAACAGGCCGGCCGTCTCGAGCGTGAATTTGTACAGGTCGATGTCGTTGCCGTCGGGACGGTACATGTACTGGCCGTGGACGACGTCGTGATCGCCGGGGAAAACCCATTCGCTACTTCCCACGCCGTACGCCGGGTCGGTCGAGCCGCCCATGATCGTCTCTGGCGGCATGTCGAAGCTGTCCCCATAACCCAGCGTACGCGAAATCTCGCGCATCGCCGTGGTGAACCATCCTCCGCCATAAGGGCTGGTACCCCAGTCCATTGAGGCGCTGATCACGACCAACCCGCCCGTACCCGGAATGAAAGGAGGTGCAGCCAGCCCCGGAATGGAACCCGGTTGAGCGGTGGGATCGATTGCCCGGATATCGCCGGTAGCGACGGTGACGCCCGAACCCGCCGTCTCGATAAACTGCACGCCCAGGTAGTTGCCCAGCAGCTCAAAGGCCTCGCGGGCACGATCCTTCTGGACCTCGGTAATCAGGTTGTGCAGCACGTTGCCGTAAGGGTCGAAGCCGTATTCGTCCTGGAAGTTGTACTCGGTCGTGGTGATCCCGGCTTGTTTGTCCCAGGGCGTGGGCGGGTCAAACATGTCGGGCAGGAAGGGGTCGTCCCAGACCAGGTCCGGCCAGGTCCCGTTGTTCAGGTAATGGTCCTCGGCGGACAGCGGCGAGACGTCGGGCAACTCGCGGTGGCCCGGCTCGTCCACCCCACCCGGCCATTCCAGCAGGTAATTCCAATCGTACGGCGTCGGCGCGATGCTCCCCCCGGTAATCACCACGCTCTGGCCGACGGACCCGACGCCCAAGGTTCCCAGTTCTTCACTGGCATTGCCGAAGCTCGAACCGGCATCTCCCCCCGTGGCCAGCACGGAGGTCTGAATCTGCTGATATTCGTTTCCGACCCGCAGCCGCACCGTATCGCTGCCCGAGGGAACCAGGTTCTCCAAGTCGCCGGCGAAGGTGAGCACCGCCTTGTTTCCGGCCGCGTTGTAGGAAACCGAAACCGGGTTGAACACGGCATCGTCCCCCGAATCGGCCGTCCGATTGGTGGCGATCAACTGGTAGAACTGGAGGTTTTCCGCCGCATCGATGTCCAACTGATCGTGGTTGAAATAGACCTCGAGCGTGTCGCGGGCCTGCACCAGGTTGCCGCCCACGTCCCGGCTCACCGGCTGGGGAACCACGGCAATGATCTGGGCACCCAGGTCAAGCTCGAAATCGAGCGATTCGTTGATCCCCCCGTTAAAGGGTTCGCCGCTGACGTTCCTCAGGGGCGTCGGGCCCACACCAAAGATGGTGATGCGGTAGAGGTCGTCGGGCAGGGCGTCGGCAAAGCGGAAGATGACTTCGTTGAGCCGCTCCCCGACGTCCACAAAACCCGGCATGATAATAATGTCATTGCCGTTGCCGAACAGGTCGTCCTGTCCGCTGCGGCGAATCTGAATGCCGCCGAGGGTGGCCGGGTCGCCGAGGGTGGCCGAGTCGATGACCTGATTTTCGTCAAAACGAAAGGTCAGCTCCTGCGGGGCCAGATTGCGAATCTCACCGTCTTCGAGGACTTCACCCTGATTGGGAATGACGCCGATCAGTTGTGGCCCCACCGCCAGCAATTGACGCTCTTCGAGCGGTTCGAGGCGCAACGCGCGAGAGGCGGCCCGCCGTGGAGACGAACGGCCGGTGCGTCGCCTTTTGGCAGGAGAGGAACGGCCCCGCTTCGAACAGACAGTACGGCTACGGTGGTGCTTTGCCATGGGTAGGACCTCGGGATACGAGCGCAGAGCCGACAGAGAAACACCCGTCGGCTGGTTCCGTTTCCAGAAACGCATTTACGCAGGTTATATCATCTCTACTGTACATGCGGATGATAGGGATTGCAAGGAAAAGTGCGCCCTGGGCCCCCTGCCGGGGGGATGCCGGAGAAGGAGTGCCGCTTCATCGCCTCGTCAGCCGCCGGGCCGGACCCGTCGTCCTCGGGGGTCTCGACCGGCAGAATCGATTCCCCGCCATCACCCTAAGCCAGGCGGTCTTTATGCCAACTCTACCTGTCGTATATGTCCTTAATGGTGTTCGCAGGCACCGCGGACCAGCGGGCCACAGGCACTCGGTCAAACTCGCCGCATCCTGGCCCAGCGGAAAAAGCGGAAGAGACGGGTCAAATGCTTGCAACCGTTAAACTGCCTTACTATACTAATAATTTAACCCTGGAGGTCCGGTTGCGATGGCAATCTCAATCGTGGGCGACTCCGTGCCGTTAGGTGTCATTCCGTTTCCTGCGGCGGCTTCGCGTGGCCTTTGGGAGATCGAGACTTCTCAGCGAGTGTTTGTCCCCGGTCCCTGCAATTCGTGCTGCCTGAGAGTATTGTACCGATGAGTCCTAGAGCACGCCGTCGTGTTGGCCGTGGGAGAAAACGCTCTCGGCCGAATGCTCGATCCCGAAACCGCTCGCGGCCCCTGGCGATGGAGAGCCTTGAGCAACGGGTCTTGCTGGCTGGTGATATCCCGGCTTGGCAGAATCCGGTGCTGCCGGAGGACGTCAACGGCGACGCCGTTGTGGCGCCCGACGACGCCCTGTTGATCGCCAGCGAACTCTACAGGACGGGGTCGCGGTCGCTTCTGGCGGAGCCCCAAGTCGAGGCCGCCGGCGTTGCCTCCGCCGCGTTTAAGGCCGCAAGCACCGCCGGAGCCGAGGGGGAAGACATTCCGCCCCTTTTCCTGGACGTCGACGGTGACAATTATCTTACGCCGACCGATGCGCTGCTGGTGGTTAGGCGGCTGGTCGCCGAGGGTGAACCCGATCCGAAGGTGCAGATGCGGTTCGAGATCACCGACACGACGGGGACGTCCATCGACTCGGTGGACGTGGGCGACCCGTTCGAGTTGGACGTCTTCGTCCAAGACGTACGGCCCGACACCGTGGCCGACCGGGGTGTGTGGAGTGCCTTTCTCGACGTCTTCTACGACGCCCCGCGGATGTCGATCTCGGGGCCGATCACGTTTGGTCCGGATTACAGCGGGCTCCCGGACCAGAGCGACGTGGGAATCGACGTCACTAGCGACGGCACTACGTTTGTCGACCAGTCGATCCTCACCATTCGGGACGACCAGGGGCGGACCCTCAATTTCGAATTCGACAACGACAGCGACCTGAGCGACCCCGCTAACGTCCGGCTGGAGTTCAGCACCAGCACGTCCGCTTTGCAGATGGCCGACGTCATCGTCGCAGCGATCAATGACCAGACCAGCCAGGGCAACTTTAGTGCGCTGGCCTCGAACTCCGGGACGCGGATCTCGGTTGCCCACGACCAGCAGATCAATATCGGGTCTGCCGTGCAGGGTTTGGAGCTGCTCATCCGGGGTCCGGGCAACATGCAAACCGGTCTGCTCCCCAAGGGCCCCGAGGAGTTCCTCCTGTTCACCGTCCCGTTCACGACAGATGCCGCACCCATTGTCGCCGCCAACGACAATCCGAGCACCGACGGCACCCTCAACGTAGGAGAAGACAGTCCTGCGGTGCTCGTGGACGTTCTGGCCAACGACACCCTGGGCGGACCGACGGAGTTGCGGGGATTGCCATCCGAGGTTTCTCCAGCGACGCAGGTTCTGCTTTTTTCTGACCCGCTCAATCCCACGGGCACTCCCCTCCCGCCGGAAGAGATTATCTATGGGAGCGACACGCTGCAGATCAATTCGACCGGCTCGCTGCTGATCACCGACGTCGGACCGACCACCGGCGGCGGCACCGCCCTGAGCGCGTCCGGCGGCACCCGCGTCCAATACACCCCGCCGGCAACCTCCAATGCCCTGGGGGCCGGTGAAACGGCGCCCGACTCCTTCAGCTACACGGCCAGCGACGGATTCGCTGCGGCCACCGCAACGGTGACTGTCACCATCGTTGGCGAGAACGACGCCCCCACGGCCGAAGATGCCGGCTTCTCCACGGATGAAGACACGGCTATCGGCGGCAGCCTCGCCTCCCTGGCCAGCGACCCGGACACCAACGACTCGCTTACCTTCTCCGCCGGCACGACTAGCACGCTGGGTGCGGCGGTCACCGTGGACCCCGACGGGACGTTCAGTTACGATCCGACCGCCTCGGACACGCTCGACGCCCTGGCGGTTGGGGAAACCGTCGATGATACGTTTACTTACGTCGTCCAGGACGAAAACGGCGGCAGCGACACCGGCACGGTGACGGTCACCGTCAACGGGTTGAACGATCCGCCGCTGGCCGCTGGTGATTCGGGCCCGGGTTTTATGACCGACGAAGATACGGCCTTTGTTACGGCCGACGTGCGGGGCAACGACACGGACGTCGACGGCGACACGCTTTCGATCAGCGGCTTCAACGCGACCTCCACCGCGGGAAAGGTGACCGATAACGGCGACGGCACCTTCGGCTACGATCCCGACGGACAATTCGACTTTCTGGGTCCCGGGGAGACCGCGCCGGACAGCTTCATCTACACCCTCAGCGACGGAAACGGCGGCACCGATACCGCCACGGTCACCATCACCGTGGGCGGTGTAAACGATCCTCCGGAGGCCAACGACGATTCGGGCCCGGGTTTCACCACCGATGAAGATACCGACTTCGTCACGGCCAACGTGCTGGCCAACGATAGCGATGCCGAGGACGACCCGCTGTCGATTACCATCGACACGACCGCCACCTTGGGAGAGGTGACCGATAACGGCGACGGCACCTTCGGCTACGATCCCAACGGACAGTTCGAGTTTTTGGGTGCGGGGCAGAACGCGAGCGATTTCTTCGCCTACACCCTCAGCGACGGAAGCGGCTTGACGGATACTGCCACCGTGACCATTACGGTGACCGGGCAAAACGATCCTCCCACGGCCCACGACGGAGCCGCCGGCACCGACGAAGACACACCGATCAACGACACGCTGGCGATCCTGGTGGACGAGCCCGACGTGGGCGATACGCTCTATTTTTCGATCGACCCGTCAAGTACGCCGGAGGCCTCGGTAACGATCGACCCCGACGGTACGTTCACCTACGACCCGAGCGTGTCCGACACGCTCAACGCCCTGGCGCTTGGGGAAACCGTCGATGATACGTTTACTTACGTCGTCGAGGACGCAAACGGTGGCAGCGACACCGGCACGGTGACGATCACCGTCAGCGGTCTGAACGACCCTCCGGAGGCCCGGGACGACGATCTGTTCGTAGACGAGCAGTCCAGCGGCAACCTGCTCGACGTGCTCAGCAACGACTCGGACCCGGACTCCGGCGACACACGTACCGTCATCTCGGTCGGTACCCCCGACCAAGGCGGCACGGCGGACATAGGGACCGACGGTTCAGCGATCATCTACACACCGGACGCCGGATTCATCGGTGTCGAGACCTTCAGCTACACGATTGAAGACGGCGCGGGCGCCACGGCAACGGCCACGGTCGTGGTCGATGTCGAAGCCCTAACGCTGCCGCGGGCACGAAACGACTCGTTCACGGTCGCTGAAGACAGCCAAGACAACGACCTTAACGTTTTCATCAACGACCTGATCAGCGTCGGCGGAACGGCCAGCATTTCGGTGAGCAAAGCCCCGGATCAGGGCGGCAGCGTCGTGATCACGGGGCCGACGACCCTCGAATACACGCCCGTCGAGAACTTCTTCGGGACGGAGACGTTCCGCTACACGCTGAGTGACGGCATTGGCACGCCGGAGGAAGCCGTTGTGACCGTGACGGTCACGGGCGAACCGGACTCCCCCGTGGCGAATGACGACGGCGGGGCGGAATACGCGACTGACGAGGATACGCTGCTGACGACCGGCAACGTTCTGGAGAACGACACAGACGCCGACGGCGATACGCTTTCGGTCAGCGGCATCGACACCGCGGGCACCGCGGGAGAGGTGACCGATAACGAAGACGGCACCTTCGATTACGATCCCAGGGGACAATTCGACTGGCTGGCTGAGGGGCAGCCCGCGACCGACACCTTCACTTACACCGTCAGCGACGGAAACGGCGGAACGGACACGGCCACGGTCACGATCTCGATCACCGGTTTGAACGATCCTCCGGAGGCCCATGACGATTCGGGACCGGGTTTCGAGACGGATCAAGGTACTGCGTTCGTCACCGAGAACGTGCTGACCAACGACACGGATGCCGAGGGCGACCCGCTGTCGATTCCCACAATCAACACGACCGGCACGAAGGGCCTGGTCACCAACAACGACGACGGCACGTTCGGCTACGATCCCGACGGACAATTCGACTTCTTGGGTCCCGGGGAGACCGCGCCGGACAGCTTCACCTACACCCTCAGCGACGGGAAGGGCGGATCGGATACCGCGGTGGTCACGATCACGGTGGTGGGCTGGAACGACCTGCCGGAAGCCAGCGACGATTTGGGTACCGGTTTCACCACCGATGAGGATTCCGACTTCGTCACGGCCAACGTGCTGACCAACGACAGCGATACCGACGGCGGCACCTTGTCCGTTGTCAGCATCGACACGACCGGCACCTTTGGACAGGTGACGGACAACCATGACGGCACCTTCAACTACGATCCTCAGGGACTATTCGAAGTGCTCGGTACCGGGGACAGTGTAACCGACCGCTTTGACTATACGCTCGGCGACGGCCAGGGCGGCTTTGATACGGCGACGGTCTGGATTACGATCAACGGCGTCAACGACGCCCCGATCGCCTCGAACGACGGGGGCGTCGATTTCACCACCGATCAAGACACCGCCTTCGTAACCGGCAACGTCCTGGACAATGACCGGGACGCCGAGAACGATACCCTGTCGATCTTGAGCATCGACACGACGGACACGCTGGGTCAGGTCACCGACAAAAATGACGGCACGTTCGGCTACGATCCCGACGGACAATTCGACTTCGTAGGTTTGGGAGAGACTGCCAGCGACACCTTCACCTACACCGTCAGCGACGGAAAAGGCGGGACGGACACCGCCACGGTCACCGTCACGGTGACGGGCCTGAACGACCTTCCCACGGCCCAAGACGCAAGTTTCAACACCAGTGAAGACGCGCCACTGAGCAAAAGCCTCGCCCCCTGGGCCAGTGACCCGGACAGCAACGACGTGCTGATCTTTTCCGCCGGTGATACCAGCGCGCTGGGGGGCACAGTCGCCCTGGACGAAAACGGCACGTTTTCTTACGACCCGACGGTCTCCGGCACGCTACAGGCCCTCTTGCCCGGCGTATCTCTCCCGGACTGGTTCACGTACACGGTGACCGATGGAAGCGGTGAAACGGCCAGTGCTACGGCGACGATTGACGTCTCCGGCGTCAACGACGCCCCGACTGCCGTGGGCGACAGTTTTCCCGGCATTTTGGAGGACTCGTCGGATAACGTCTTGGACGTGCTCGCGAACGATTTCACGGATCCCGAGCCCGGTGAAACGCTCAGCATTACCTCCGTGGGGCCGACGAGCGCGGGCGGCACCGTCGTCAACAAGGGTTCCCAGCTAGAATACACCCCGGCGCCGAACTTCTTTGGTACGGAAACGTTTTCCTACACCATCGGTGACGGGAACGGCGGCAGCGCCACGGCCGTGGTCAGCGTGGCAGTGACATCGCAAAACGACCCGCCCACGGCCAGAAACGATCGCTTTGGATTCATTTCCGGCACCGGCCCGCACACCCTCCGCGTGCTCGCCAACGACACGATTGCACCCGACGTCGGTGAGTCGCTCACCATCATCTCAACAAGCACGCCAAACCGGGGGGGGAAGGTCGTCAACCAAGGTGGGCAACTGCTGTATACGCCGCCGGCCGGCGTCCAAGGGGAAGTCACCGAAACGTTCACCTATACGATTGGCGACGGCAGCGGCGAGACGGACACCGCCACGGTCAGCATCGACGTGGTCGGTTACGCCCCCAGCACGCTTTCTGGGTTCGTGTTCATCGACGCTGACCGGAACGGTTTCTGCGGTCCCGGGGAGCGGAGAATTGGCAGTGTCGAGGTGACGTTGACCGGCGTTGACATGTTTGGCGATCGCGTTTCTCTGGCCAGGACGACATCGGGCAGCGGATTCTATTGGTTCGGCAATCTTGTCCCCGGCAACTACACCATCCGCTCGAAGCAGCCGGTGTTTATGCTCGATGGCGCGGAGAAGATTGGGACGCAGGGCGGCAGTGCTGCGGTCAACGATCAGTTGTCGGTCTGGATTGGCGGGACCGGGGGAGTGTCCGGCCAGGGGAACAACTTTGGCGAGTGGGGGTTACCGCCACAGTACGTCAGCATCTGGGATTTTCTCAACACAAGCTCGCGCGAAGGCATCCTGTTTGCTACGGATACCCAATCCGGCCAACTGTGGTTTTCGTTCCTCGATGGTTGGGATAACTTCAGGTCCGCCACTGCGAGAATCTCCGCCAATGGATCGAGGCTGAATCTGACGTTGGTCGATCAAGCGTGGAACACCTCGACGGTGAGCGTGCCCTTCACCGAAAGCGCACAGCTTCACATCCGCGGGAGTGTAGGAACGCGGCACCTGGTGCAACTGCTCGGGTCAGCGGCCGATTTCGGCCTCGGGGCGGGGGGTCTGGCCGCTGAGGGCGAGTATCTCCCCGACTTGCCCGAAGGCAAAAGTCTGGACAGCCCGAGTTCGGACAGCCCGGTCAGTCGACTTGATCGCGGCGGCCCCGCGTCGGCCGGGAACTTCGAGGGCCATGCTTCTGAAGGCGCCGTGCCTGTTGCGGCTCCCGCAGCAGGCGCCCGCTTGGCAGACCCGCCGACTCTAATGGATCGGGACCTGCTCTTGGCCGCCGCCGGGGCGGAAGGCGAGCTCTTACCATCGCCAGAGGGCGTCGCTGAAGTAGGCGCTGGCTTATGGTATGAGCTACTGCCTTCCCGGTCCCCTGACCGGGCCCCCGCCGCCGCGCCCCTGCCGGGTCTTTCCGCTGCGGATATGGCCGGGAAAGCCGAGGTCAACCCGACGGCGGGTCCGACCGCTTTCAGCACCGGGGCCGAGGGCCGTTTGCTTGCGGTTGATGCTGTGTTTAGTAGTGCGGACGACGGGGACTCTTGGGAGCCCCTTTTCGATGGGTTCTTCGACCGCCCGTCCGAGGATAACTTCAGCACCATGATCCCACGGCTCTTTAGCCGTAGGGACGAGATGGCGATTTAGCCGGCTCATCCCCGCTGGGGGATGCTCGTTGGTTCCGGCCAGGTCGCTTGAAAGGCGTGTTCACCTTAATCATACTCGCGCAACTGGGATTAGGCTTCGCCCGCCGTGAGCCCGTTCTGGCTCATGACGCGGCTTAGTTGAACGGGCATTTGGGAGCCAAAGAAATGTTGACAAGAGGGTGGCCGAGGTTTCTCGCCGGTCAGAGAGGTTCTGGTTGTGGAGCCCAGGGTTGTCCGGGCCGCCCCCGGCGTCTCTCGTTGGAGCGCCTGGAACCGCGGCGGCTCCTGGCGGCAGATTTTTCCGGCTGGCAGAACCTGCTCATGCCGGCCGACGTGAACGACGACGGCGCGGTGGCGCCGGCGGACGCCCTGCTGGTCGTTCACGAGCTTTACCAGACCGGGTCTCGTTGTCTCGAGCCTC
Organism: uncultured Planctomycetaceae bacterium; assembly: GCA_964618095.1. Lineage (GTDB taxonomy): Bacteria > Planctomycetota > Planctomycetia > Pirellulales > Thermoguttaceae > CAZUAM01. Next base: position 11,672 of record CAZUAM010000091.1, read on the forward strand.
CCGCCGCCTCCGCAGCCCCCGCGCTTGCGGCCGCAAGCGAGGCCGGCCCGGAAGGCGAGGGTCCCAGCCGCGCCTATATCGACGTCAACGGGGACGGTTATTTGTCCCCCGTGGATGCGTTTCTGGTCGTGACGGAACTCCGCGCCGAAGGCCAGACGGAGTTGGTGCAGTTCCGGTTGGAAACGACCGATTTGGCGGGCACGCCCATCTCCGCAGTCAACCAAGGCGCGGAGTTCGTGCTGAAGGTCTTCGTCCAGGACGTCCGTCCCGACACGGTCTCCGATCGAGGGGTATTTCAGGCCTACGTGGACGTAACGTTCGACGATGCACTCGTGACGGCCGTCGGACCCTTCTCGTCCGGAGCCGCCTACCAAGAGCAGGCTTCCGGCAGCCTGGCCACGCCGGGTCTGGTGGATGAAGGGGGCGGCACCCAGACCGGGTTCGGGTTTGAACCGCCATTTGTAGGGCCGTTGGGTTCCAGCGAGTTTCTCGTTTTCAGCCTTCCCTTTGAAGCAACGACGCCGGGAATGGTGACCTTCGCCAGTGATCCTGCCGATCTTGCTATTTTCCACGATGTGACACTGTTCGAACCCACGGTCAGCGTGCCGGCCGACGATGTTGTCTTTGGCACAACCAGTCTCACGGTCAACATTGGCCCTGTGGTTGCCTTCCCAGACGCGTTCACCGTGGATGAGGACAGCAGCGACAACTTCTTCGACGTGCTGCTGAACGATCAGATCAACACCGCCGGCACGCTGGCCATCACGGGCGTCGGCGCCACGGACCGCGGCGGTACCGTGGTCAACAACGGCGATCACCTGCTCTACACGCCCGCCTCCAACTTCGCGGGCACGGAAACATTCACCTACACCATGGGCGATGGGCTGGGCAACACCGATCAGGAGACGGTCGTCGTGACCGTCCGCCCGATTAACGATGCCCCCGTAGCGCGTGACGACGGCGGTGCGGGGTATAGGACTGACGCGGATACGGCACTGACAACCGGCAACGTTCTGGACAACGACACGGACGTCGAAGGCGACCCGCTTTCCGTCTCTAGCGTAGATAGGAGCGGCACACGGGGCCTGGTCACCAATAACGGCGACGGTACGTTGGACTACAATCCCAACGGCCAATTCGATTACCTTACGTTCGGACAACAAGCGACCGATAGCTTCACCTACACGGTGACCGACGGAAAGGGCGGGTTCGATACGGCCAGGGTCACCATCACCGTTACCGCAGTGCCCCCCGCCGCCGGCGATATCACCGGACTGGTCTATGCGGACGTGGACAACGACGGCGTGAAAGACGGCGTGGAACGGGCCATCGGCGGCGTCCAGGTGCGGCTCCAAGGAACGGACATCTTCGGTTCCCCCGTCTGGCGGAGCACTCTCTCCGACGCCCAAGGCCGATACGACTTCGCCGCCGTCAATCCCGGAGTTTACACGCTCATCGAAGTCCAGCCGAAGTTCTTCCTGGACGGCATCGACACGGTCAGTGGCGTCCGTCATACGGGCCTAAACGACCGCATCACGATCACATCCGACATGGACTTGGCACGTCTCGAGGTTGGTTTTGGCGAGCGGAGCTTGCACCCGAACTTCATAAATATCGCTGACTCGCTCAACACCGCTTTGCGCGAGGGTATCGTGGTTGGCTTCGACGCCCAGGGGAATCAGCTCTGGTACGCACTCTTGAACGGCTGGGGCGGTGTCACCTCGGTTAGTGCGACGCTCTCCGGCGGCGGAGCAACGGCCAAGCTGAGCGTGTCCAGGGGATCGGCAAGCGACCTTACGTTCACTGTGCCCACCGCGCCCACCCAAGGACAGTTCCGCGTGAGGGGAGAAACGAGTGAAGGGCGCGTCGTCCAGTTTATCGGCACGATGGCCGAGTTCCAGCAGCGAGCTTCTGGCCCGGCCGCCGAAGGCGAAGCGGTCACGAACGAAGAATTGGTCGACGCCGTGTTTGCGGAACTTGGCTAACACCAATACCGTTCAATTAAGTGCAATATCAAGGAGGATCAAGTGGCACCGGCGATTGGCTGATCGCCCCTCCCGTTGCGATTGAGGCCGGCAAGAACGTGTTGTGCTCGGCCTCGCCACGCACCATCGCCCCGGAATCACGGGGTTGACCGGGCTAATAGTTCAACTGTGCGCGAAACGTCACCGCATGCACGAAGAAGTCGCCCTCGCGAAAAGTGAAGGCGGGGTCGGCAAGCGTTTGCGTCACGTCAACTCGCGTGTCCACTTGATCGCCCGCAAAGACGACGCGGTTCCAATAAATGAAATCGTAGCCGACACCCAGATTCACCCGGGGGGTGAGGTTGTAGTTGAGCATGATCCGGGCCTCCGGAATCACGGCGAAGCGATCCCGGTCATATCTCCCCATGTTCGATGGTTGGGCGAGTAGTCCGCCCGCACTCTCCGCCGAAGGCCCGGCGGGGACCGCCACGACCGTGTGCCCGTCTATAGCCACGATTTGATGCATGTTTCCGAGAGCGACCTTACCCAGCATCGTCAGCGACCAACGCCCAAAATGAGAGACGGACTTCAGGCCGAGCGTCCCTCCATGGAACTCGTTTCGCGCGTCAAAACGGTCAAACGCATCGAGAGTCGTCCCGATCTGACCGAGAAACGCGGGGTCGAGGCTGACCAGGCTATTAGTGATCGATAACGAGTCGTCGACGTAACTGAACTGGTAACCGGTGATGAGGTCGAGCCGCGTCACCGGTGCTCCGGCGGGGGTGTGATACTCGTGGACACTCACCACCTGCGTGCCGGGAAAGCCAAACAGCGATCGAACCCTCATCGCCAGACTATCGGCCAGGAACAGGACGGGAGGCTGACCCGGCCACAGGCCGATCTGTTGGCGAAGGAAAACCTCGGTGGCATAGACCTCGTTCTCGCTCTGCACGTTCACCAAGCCGCTCACCAGTCCGGGGAACGCCACCCACTGCGACGCCTGCTGGTCGAGCAACGTGTTGAAAAACGGCCGTGCGAGAATTGTGCTGCCGTCGCTGCTGGCGGAAAACCTAACCAAATCATCTTCCAAGCCCGTGTAAGATCCGCCGACGCCGATTCGGGCCGCCTGGTCAAGCCAAACGCCGATTTCACCGCGCACGCCCGATTGTGGATTGTCTTCGACACCGTCTCCCCCAAACAGAACCGTGGTCGAGGCCAATCCCAACACGCCCGCGTCGCCTGCTGGGGTCCCTGGCGGGCTGGTGGTCACCAGGGGGGGAAGGTAGCGACTCTTCCTGAAGCCGAGGAGATACTCGGCGCTTCCCCACAGGCGCGGGCCGCTGCAACAAGGGCCACAACAACCGTTGGGGCATTCCTCGAAGTCGGGGCTATCCCACTCTTCGGCGATCACGGGCTCTTCGGCGATCACGGCACCAGACGGGCCTTGCTGGGCCGCCCCGCGATCCGGGCTGGCTGTAAGCGCCAGGCAGGTGAGCACCACTATCGCGGCAGAAGTCCTCATATTCCATTCCCCCTTGTTGCGTGGCTCGCGGCCCGCTTCTCGGCGCTTGCATTCCGCGAAACAGTCACCCCAGCACTTCGATCGCAATGCGCAATCGGATAGCTCTCCCCGGCAAGACCCGTCGTGATTCGGGTTCGATGGGTTGTTTTGCGCCAGCCGAAGTCTTCATTCGACTATGGTGCGGACGCGGCGAGTTCGCGTCCTACCGATAATGTCGTCAATACGCGATGTGCCGATTGAACGTTTTCTGCCCACTTTTTCGATTGGAGGGGTTGTATTGGCAAGGCAATGCGAAGCAAGCGATTCGCGGCGGAGCAGGTCATCGGCACGCTCCGGGAGGCGGAAACAGAGCTGGCTGAGGGCCGATCTGTCGGCCGGGTGGGCAAAAAGCTGGGCGCCACGAGACGGACCTGCTACCGCTGGCGTGAGAGGGGTCTGCCAATCGCTTGCGTCGATTCCGCCCCTGAAGCCCCGCCCCCAACTGAATACCTACGGGACCAA
>CAZUAM010000092.1:0-15591 GCA_964618095.1 uncultured Planctomycetaceae bacterium
CGAGACGCCGGTGCCACTTGATCCTCCTTGATATTGCACTTAATTGAACGGTATTCGGGCAAGCCCGGCCGCTAAACTTCCGCCTTCCCCCGTCGGCCTTCCCCCTTCCGCCTTCCCGGAACTGGCCTTGCCGCCCCCCGGTTGCCTTGGTACCATCCGCCCCACTCGTCGCGGCAGGTCCGGCGCGGGAACCCCTATTGCGAGGGGGCTGGGCCAGCTACACCACTCGATGCCTTTCCGTTCTGAGCTGCTTGGGGAGAATTTTGCCATGCGACGGTTCGCCTGCGCACCGTGGCTGTGGGCGCTTGCGCTGGTGGCCCTGGCCGGCTGTGCCGAGAATTCGATGGTGCTCAAGGGCCAGGTCAACAGGCTCCAGCAGCAACAACTCGCAATGTCGCGGCAGAACCAGCAGCTCCAAAGCCGGGCAAGTGCGCTGGACCAGGATAACCAGGAAATCGAGTCGCTGCTGGCCCAGACGCGCCAGCAGAGCCGAGTGGTCGAAGACCAGTTGGCGGCGGTCCGCGAGCAACTCCGCGGGGTGACGACCCAACTGGCCGATACGCGGAAGGAGAAGGAGTCCAGCGACAACAGGGTCCAGGCCCTCAGCGCCTCGATGCGGCGCCGCGGCAGCGTGTCGATTACTCCCAACAACAGCCTGCTCGAGACCCTCCCGGCGATCGACCTGCCGGAGGTGCAGGTCCGCCGCGACGGCGACGTGATCCGGGTGGAGCTGCCCGGCAGCCGGCTGTTCGACTCCGGCAGTGCCCGACTGCAACCCGGGGCCACGAGCCTGATTACCGAGACCGCGGCCCAACTGCTGGCTGCCTATCCGGATCAGATCCTGGGCGTCGAAGGGCACACCGACAGTGACCCGGTCACCGGCCGACAGTGGCGCAACAACCACGAGCTGTCGGCTGCTCGTGCGATGGCCGTCCACGACGCGCTGGTCAGCCGGACCCGATACCGGGCGGACCAACTGTTCGTCGCCGGCCACGGCCCCAACCATCCGGTCGTCTCCAACGCCACGCCCGAAGGCAAGAAGCGTAACCGCCGGGTGGAGCTGGTGGTGTATCCCGAAAAGAGGGATTAGGGATTGGAGATTAGGGATTGGGGATTGGGGGCGAGCCAAGGCAGGTTGGCGAGTGGCACTGGCGCGAAAGGCTCAGACACTTGCCGTTTTGTATTCGCGCCTCAGCCCTCCGGACAGTAACCCGGTGGCTACAATCCGGTGGCTACTCTTCAGGCCCTGCGCGAACTTCGTCCCTTGCGGCCGGCTCCTACTTCACGGATACTCGGTTGTAGATTCCATCCCAATCCCCAATCCCCAATCCCTGCTTGTGATCTCCATCATCGACTACGGCATGGGCAACCTTCGCAGCGTGCAGAAGGGTTTTCAGCAGGTCGGCCACCAGGCGATTGTCAGCAGCGACCCGGCCGACGTGGCCGCCGCGGAGAAGGTGGTCCTGCCGGGCGTGGGGGCGTTTGAAGACGCCATGGCCGAGCTGCGGCGCCGGGGGCTGTTGGATCCGCTGCTGGAGGCCATCGACTCGGGCAAGCCGTTCCTGGGCATCTGCCTGGGGCTGCAACTGTTGTTCGAGCGGAGCTACGAGCACGGCGTGCACGAGGGCTTCGGTGTGCTCCGCGGCGAGGTGGTCCGGTTTGAGCTCCCGCCGGAATACTCGGTTCCCCACATGGGCTGGAACCAACTGACGATTCCCCGCCGGGCGCCAATCTTGGAGGGGATCGAAGAGGGGACGTATTTCTATTTTGTCCACTCCTACTACGTCGCGCCGCAGGACCAGGAGCTGATCGCCGCCGAGACCGACTACGGCGGCCCGTTTTGCTCGATGATCTGGCGCGACAATCTCTACGCCACCCAGTTCCACCCCGAAAAGAGCCAGTCCGACGGGCTGCGGATGCTGAAGAACTTCGCCGAGCTGGGCTGAGAGGATCTAGCAAAACGGTTGACGAGCCTGCAGGTTTATCCTGGGGCCCAGGCCTGCCGCAGGGATAGCGCCTGCGGCTCGCTGTGTTCTTCGAGCGAAGCGAGTCGGCAGCCCGCGCGGTCTGTCACGTGCGGCTTGTAAGCCGGGCGATTCTGTGCCATATTACGTGTTTTGCCGTTGCGCCCGGTGGCGGATAGGAGTGTGGAAGGCGTGGAAGTCTGGCCGGCGATTGACCTTAGGGGTGGGTGTTGTGTGCGCCTGAAGAGGGGGGACTACACCCAGGAGACGGTCTTTGGCGAGGATCCGGCCGCCATGGCCCGGCATTGGGTCGATCTCGGGGCAGAACGCCTGCACTTGGTCGACCTGGACGGGGCCCGCGAAGGCCGGCCAGCCAACCTGGACAGCGTTCGGGCGATTGTCGAGGCGGCTCGTGTCCCGTGCGAGTTGGGTGGTGGAATCCGCAGCGAGGAGACGATCTGTCAGTTGCTCGAACTGGGGCTTAGGCGGCTGGTGATCGGCACCAAGGCCATCCGCCAGCCCAACTGGTTCCGGCGGATGTGCCGGCAGTTTCCCGGCCGGCTGGTCCTGGGGATCGACGCCCGGGGTGGCCGGGTGGCGACCGACGGCTGGCTCGAGACCAGCGAGGTGGCGGCCACGGAGCTGGCCCGCCGGTTTGCCGGCGAGCCGATTGCGGCAATAATCTACACCGACATCGCTACCGACGGGATGCTCTCGGGGGCGAACTTCGAGGCGATGGCCCAGATGCAGGCGGCGGTCGATCTGCCGGTGGTCGCCTCCGGCGGAGTGTCCGGCAGAGAAGACGTGGCCCGGCTGGCGGCCGCGGGCGTGGCCGGCTGCATCATCGGCCGGGCGCTGTACGAGGGGACGTTGACGCTGCCCGACGCACTGGCAGCGGCGGGCGGACAATAACAGCCGCTTGCGGCTTAGCAGCATACCAGATTTCAAAGGAAAGTTTTCGATGGCCAAGTACAAAGTCGAGGATATTCGCAACGTGGCCTTTTGTGGACACGGCTCGGCGGGCAAGACCACGCTGGTCGACCGGCTCCTGAACACCACCGGGGCGGTGAAGCATCCAGGGAGCGTCGACGAGGGCACCAGCATCTGCGACTTCGATGAGGAAGAGAAGCAGCACAAGTACACGATCGAGGCGAGCCTGGTGCACTTCGACCATGCGGGCAGGCATTTCCAGGTGATCGACGCGCCCGGCTACCCCGACTTCATTGGCCAGACGATCGGGGCCATGCGGGGCGTGGACACCGCGGCGATCGTGATCGACGCCCAGGCGGGGATCGAGCTGGGCACGCGGCGGGCCTTTGCCGAGGCCGGAAAGGCCGGCCAATCTGCCGTGGGCACACTGGGGCGGATGATCGTGATCGGCAAGATGGACTCCGAGAACATCGACTTTCCCGCCCTGGTCGAGGGGATCAAGGAGATCTTCGGCAACGCCTGCGTGCTGCTGAACGTGCCGGTGGGACAGGGGGCCGATTTCCGCGGCGTGGCCGGCACCTTGAAGGTGCCCGAGGATACCAGCGGGGCGGTGATCGATCCGGCCGAGATCCACGAGCCGCTGCTGGAGTCGATCATCGAGGTGGACGAGGAGGTGATGGAGCGCTACTTCGAGGGGACGCAGCCTACCGACGAGGAGCTTTCGCGGCTGATCGTGCAGGCGGTGGCCGAGGGGAGCCTGATTCCGATGGTGTGTGTGTCGGGCAAGACGGGCGGCGGGGTGGACGAATTGCTCGACGCCCTGGCGATGTGCGCGCTGCCGCCTGGCCGGGTTCGGCGAACCGCCACCGGTGCCGACGGCGAAGAGGTGCAACTGAAGGCCGACCCGGCCGGCCCGCTGGTCGCCCAGGTCTTCAAGACGCGGATCGATCCGTTCGTGCAAAAATTGAGCTTCATCCGCGTTTATTCGGGCACTCTGAAGAAGGACGCCACGGTTCCCGTGGTGGGATCGCGCCGGGGTATCAGGCTCAGCCAGTTGTTCGAGGTGCAGGCCGACCAGACCGAGCCGGTCGAGGAGGCCGGGCCGGGTGGAATCGTAGCGGTGGTCAAGATGGAAGAACTCCGCACCGGCACCACCCTGGGCGAGTTGACCATGCCGCAGATCCAGTTTCCCACGCCCATGGTCGGAATGGCCGTTAGTCCCAAGAGCCGGGGCGACGAGGCCAAGCTGTCCGGTGCGCTGGGGAAGATCGTCGAGGAGGACGCCACGTTCCGCCTGGATCGCGACCCCCAGACCAAGGAGACCGTGGCCACCGGGATGAGCGAGCTGCACCTACAGATCATCCGGGAACGACTCAAGAGGCGCGATAAGGTCGAGGTGGTGACCAAAGAGCCGAAGATCCCGTATCGGGAGACGATCCAGGCCAACGCCGCGGGCAGCTACCGGCACAAGAAGCAGACCGGCGGCCGGGGGCAGTTCGGCGAGGTCCACATCCGCATGTTCCCCCTGCCCAAGGGCACCGACATCGAGGAGTACGCCACCAAGCAACGGTTCACCTCGATGAAGGAACCTCATTACAATCCGGAAAACAACTTCCTCTGGATCGACTCGATCGTCAGCGCGTCGATTCCCAGCAACTTCATGCCGGCCGTGGAGAAGGGTTTCAAGGACCGGTGTGAGCGGGGGGTGATTGCCGGGTACCGGGTTCAGGACGTCTGCGTGGAGGTCCACTTCGGCAAGCACCACCAGGTCGACAGCTCGGAGCAGGCCTTCAAGACCGCCGCCTCGATGGTCTTTCGCAACGTCTTCCAGCAGGCCAAGCCGGCGCTGTTGGAGCCGATCGTGAAGCTGGAGGTGACCGTTCCCGGGGCCAACGTGGGCGACATCAGCAGCGACATGTCGGGCCGGCGGGGCCGGGTGCTGGGGATGGACTCGGCCGGCGGCGGCCTGCAAACCGTCACCGCCGAGGTCCCCCTGGCCGAAGTGACCACCTACGCCCGGAGCCTGTCGAGCCTGACCGGCGGGCAGGGTAGCTACTCGATCGAGTTCAGCCACTACGACGTCGTGCCCGGCAACGTCCAGCAGGAGATCATCGCCAAGGCACAACTTAAGGAAGAGGAAGAGGACTAGGGGCTGGGATTGGGGATTGGGGATTGGGGATTGGGGATTGGGGATTGGGGTTTAGCGGCGGGGCTTGCCCCGCGCGGCCGGGGAAACCGAACCGGGCGGTTTGTCCCCTTGCCGGTCCGGGCCGGGACAAACCCGGCGGCTGGCCTAAACTTTCATCTTTCCGCAGGCCGAATAATATAGGGTGTGGGTTGATTCTTGCGGTGTGGTGCGTAAGATTCAGACAAACCGGAAGAAACCGGGACATCCCGCGATGAATCCCAGCCGCGCCTTCTGCCTCACCTGCCGCTGCTGCTGTCGCTGTCCGGTCTGAAGACCGGACGCGACCCTTATCGTTCCCAACCCGCCGTTCTCTCGCTCGACACGCATCTTTCCCGTACGCGCTGCGCCCAGCCGGCGCCGCCGGAGGTTTGATGACATGGCCACCGATATCCGACTCAAAGAGAGCCTGCCCGAATTGACCGACCGGATCGTGAAGACCTACTCCAAGGTCGACACGATCAACCACCTGGGCCATTGCCCGTTGCCGAACTACGAGACGGTCGTGGCGGCGACCGAGGATCTCAAAGAGATCCTCTACCCGGGCTATCGCCGCCGCAGCCGGCTGCACCTGGCCAACGTGGGGTATCACGTGGGCGAGCTGATCGACACGCTGCACGACCGGCTGACGACGCAGATTGCGCGGGCGTGCTGCCACGGTGCGGGAAAAGACCTGCAATGCGATCCCCAACAAAGGCATGACTTCGAGGCCCTGGGACAGTCCAAGGCCGTGGCCTTTCTGGAGCAGTTGCCCGAGCTGCGCAACGTGCTGGCCCTGGACGTCAAGGCCGCCTACGACGGCGATCCGGCCTGCAAGTCGCTCGACGAGGTGATCTTCTGCTATCCCGGCTTGGAGGCGGTGACCGTCTACCGCTTGGCCCACCTGCTGCACCAGCTCGGCGTGCCGTTGATCCCGCGGATGATGACCGAGTGGGCCCACCGCCGCACGGGCATCGACATCCATCCGGGGGCGACGATCGGAGAGCACTTCTTCATCGACCACGGCACCGGCGTGGTCATCGGCGAGACCACCGAGATCGGCGACTGGGTTAAGCTTTACCAGGGCGTCACCCTGGGTGCGCTCAGTTTCCCGACCGACCAGGAAGGCAAACTGGTCCGCGGCCAGAAGCGGCATCCGACGATCGAGGATCGGGTGGTGATCTACGCCAATGCCACGCTGCTGGGCGGCGGAACGGTCGTCGGCCACGACGCGGTGATCGGGTCGAACGTCTGGCTGACCCACTCCGTCGAGCCCCACACGACGGTGCTGTTGGAGAAGCCGAAGCTGCGGATGCGCAACGGGAAGAGCCACCGAATTTGATTCAGGATCCTTTACTTGTGCAGCTTGTCCAACCCGTTTACGCGGGGCGAGAGCGCGGCTGACCAGGGCGCCGGGCATCCTGAGCCGCCAAGGCTCCTTTGGCTGCCCGGAGCGCCCTGCCGCCCAGCCAGGCGATCAGCCCGATCCATGCCAGCCCGCTAATGATCGCTCCGCAGGTGAAACTCCCCGGGCGGTAACGATAGGTCAACCGGTGTCGTCCCTCCGGCAGCCAGGCGCCCCGCATGACACGGTTGGTGCGGAGGATGGGAGTTGAACGGGGGGGCTGCCCCGCCGCCGCGACCTCCAACTTCCAGCCGGGATAGAACTGGTCGCACAGGACCACCAGCCCCGGGCTAGTAAGCTCCGCTTCGATCTCCACTTGCAGCGGATCGTAGTGTAGCACGTGGCAGAACTCACGCCGCGACTGAAGGTTTAGCGGCCGGGCTTGTCCGGCGTGATTGTCGTGGTGAGACTGATTGGCGCCTCTCGGCAACGCGGGGCAAGCCCCGCCGCTAGGCTCGATAACCGCCGATTTCTGCAAGTCACGCGGCCGATCATTTGGATACAACACCTCTTCGGTCCGCCGCCGGAGTTGGATCGGATCGTTCGACGCAAGCGGTGCAAGCACGTCGACCCGGTCAACGATCCACGCCCGGCGTAAGTGCCCCGAATTCTGCCAGACCGAAACGTCTTCCGCGCCCACGTCGATCTGCTCTGCCCCCGGCAGCACCTCCCCGCCGGGCAGAATCGCGTACTTCGCCAACGAAAACGGGAGCAGCGACGAAGAAGGCGGTTGTCCCCGCTTTGCGGCCGACAAAAACACCTCGTAGTCGTAGGGCATCATCGTCCCGCGGACTTCGACCAGGGGGACTCGATCGGCAAGGTTGTACTTCGGCCAAAGCGTGTGGCGCTCCCACTGCATGGCCTCCGAGAGCCGCAAGGGCGAGCCCTTCGACGTCCACCTTGGCGGCATCCAGACCTGATCAGGGCGCCGCCGGCGCGGTTGGCGGAACACGCGAAATGGTCCGTGCCGGCCGCGCCAGGATTGGCCCTCCTGCAACAGGGCGGTCAACTTCGACTGTTGCTGCCATTGGCCGGCCGGGGCAGTGACCACCAGCCACCGATTGGCGACGGCCAGATCGGCGGCCGAAAGCAGCAGGGCAACCGCCGGGACCCATCGGAGACGCGAGGCCGCCAGCCGCAGTAGCCCCCAGAACAGTCCACACAACACGGCGGTTTGCAGGAAGGACGCCAGCAGGTCGTTCGACGCCCCGGAGGTGTCGAGCGGGCCGAAGAGCGGGTCCGGGTCGACTCCGGAGAACCAGCCGTCCCAGAACGGGCGGACCGCCAGTGCCGCCAGCGCGCCGCAGAGGCTCAGGCCACCCAGCCCCAACAACACACGCCGGAAGCGGCCCGAGGGGTCGGCCAGCACGCGGTCGAAACCGCGACCGGCCAGCACACTCAGGCCCAGCCCGCCAACGACCAGCAGCTTGGCCGGATAACGGAAGTAGGCGTAGCCGGGCAACAGCACGGTCATCAGCCAGTAGAGCCCGCCGAACGGGTCACCGACCAGGCCGGGACCGGCCGGATCGCCGCCGGCCGCGAAGTGGATTTCGTGGATCAGCCAGCCCAGCCCGTACCAGCCGAAGCTGGCTGCCACGGCCAGCACGACCGACCAGGAGAGCCACGGTATCCAGGGGTCCACTTGGGCGAGCGATGGGAAGGGACGCTGGCGGATTGAAGGGCGAGATAAGAAGGGGGAAGAGAGAAGAGTAAAGAGGGAAGAGGGAAGAGAGAAGAGAGACCTCCGGCCGGACGTGTCGCGATCCCCACGGACTTCATTTTTCCCCTCAAGCCTCTCTCTTCTCTCTTCTCTTTTCTCTCTTCTGCCTCTGCCGGTGGGCTCGCCCGGCGGACCGAGCTGTCCGCGGCGGCGGAACCGCATGACGGAAAGTGCCAGCAGCAGCGGTAGCAGGCCCATGTAAAGCGACGGGGTCCAGATGCGTCCTTCGGCCGGGATGACCTCGAGCCATCGGCGATGGATGGGGAACTGGCGGCCGCTGAGGTTGGGCCAGAGATACTCGACCAGCCGCCACGGCCCGACGCTGAAATCGTAGGTGTGCTCGGCGTGGGTCCCCGGCTCGGTATGGCCCAAGAGCCGATCGCCGACGTCGGCTGGGATGCGGTCGGAGTGTCTGGTGAACTCCATCGACGGCAGCACCTGGACCGCCGAGAGGGCGAGTCCAATTACCGCTGCCAGCGCGAGCAGCACAGGGCGGGATCTCACGAGCCGTGCGAGCACCCCCTCTCCCCCTGGGAGAGGGCCGGGGTGAGGGCTTTTCGGAGTTGAGAATAGGCCCTGCTTCACCCTCACCCTAACCCTCTCCCAGAGGGAGAGGGGACTGTCGGCGCGCCACAGCCATACGGCGTACATGGCCGCCAGCAACCCGGCGTTGTAGGCCATCTGTGGGTCGCCCCCCAGAACCATCATCGCCAGCACCACCCCAAACGGCACAGCCCAACGGGCCCTCCCCCTTCCACCTTCCGCCTTCCGCCTTTCCGCTCGCCCCTCTCGAAGCATCCGATCGGCCGCCAGGAGGGCCAACGGCAGCCAGGCGGCGCCGACCAGGAAGACCACGTTGCAGTAGGTGAACAGGACGTTGCCGGAGAAGGCGTAAGAGAGGGCACACAGTCCGGCGGCCTCGACGCTGGCCTGCCAATGCCTGGCCAGCCGGTAGGCGGCCCAGGCGGCCAGCAGCAGATGGGCCATGATGTAGATCTTGTAGGCCCAGGGGTAGGGAATCGGCAGGGCGAAGATCAGCTTGCCGGGATAGAAGACGCTGGCGGCCGGGTTGCCGGCCAGGGGCTGCCCCAAGTTCTCATAAGGATTCCAGAGCGGCACCCGGCCGGCCGCCCACTCGTCGGCGATGAACTGAAACAGCGGATAGTAGAAATGGGCTGCATCGCGAAAGGCGAACATCCCGGAGCCGAACAGGGCGTCGGCCATCACCCAGACAAACAGCCCGATGAGGGCGATGAAGACGATCAGACGTGATCTTGAGTTCACGGTTCACCAGCCGCTTGCGGCTTAGCAGTCGCCGACGGAGTCGCCACGTACGATGTTCGGCGACAGGAGTTACCTCCTACAATGCTGCTCGCCGTGCTACCCGCAACTGGGCCCGGCTGAGGCCCACGGCGTGCTGGCGGGCGGCCATGGTCTCAGGGGTGGTGGCGCGGCGGGCCCGGGCGGCGTCGAGCTGTTCTTGGATGACCGCCTCGTCGAGCTGGTCGGCGGGGATCGCCCGATCCGTCAGCACCGTGACCAGTTCGCCGGCCACCTCGACGAATCCGCCTTCGACGTAGTAACGGCTCGTCTGGCCTTCGTGGGTGATCCGCATCTCGCCGCAGCCTAAGCGGCCGATCATCGGCGTCCGCCGGGGCGCGATGCCGATCTCGCCGTCGTAGAGCGTCAGGGCCACGAATTCCGAGATCACGTCGCAGACGGTCCTCTCGGGTGTGACCACGGTGCACTGGAATTCGAGAATCATGCGGAAGAAGACTGGGGATTTCGGGATTTGGGGATTTGGGACCGCCGTGCCGGCGGCCGCTAAACGGCGTTCATCGTTGGTGATTCATTTTGGTCATTCAGCATTCAGCATTCGGCATTCAGCATTCAGCATTATTCCTGCTTCCCCCGGGCTTCGATCTTCTTGGCCTGCTCGGCGGCCTGTTCGATGGCGCCGACGTACATGAAGGCCTGCTCGGGGAGGTGGTCCCACTTGCCGTCGGCCAGCTCCTCGAAGCTTCGGATGGTATCTTCCAGTGGGGTGACCTCACCCGGCTTGCCCGTGAATACCTCGGCCACCAGGAAGGGCTGCGAGAGGAACCGCTCCATTCGCCGGGCGCGACGCACGACCAGCTTGTCCTGCTCGCTCAGCTCGTCAACGCCCAGGATGGCGATGATGTCCTGCAACTCGCGGTAGCGCTGCAAGGTGCGTTGCACGCGTCGGGCGATGGTATAGTGGCGATCGCCGACGTACTGCGGGTCGAGGACCCGGCTGGCGGAGGCCAGCGGGTCGACGGCGGGGTAGATGCCTTTTTCGGAGATGGCCCGCTCTAGGTAGACGAAGGCGTCGAGCTGTCCGAAGGCGGTGGCCGGGGCGGGATCGGTGGGGTCGTCGGCCGGGACGTAGACGGCCTGGACCGAGGTGATGGCTCCCTTGCTGGTCGAGGCAATGCGCTCCTGCAACTGGCCCATCTCGGTGGCCAAGGTGGGCTGGTAGCCCACGGCCGAAGGCATCCGCCCCAGCAATGCCGAGACTTCGCTGCCGGCCTGGGAGAAGCGGAAGATATTGTCGATAAACAGCAGCACGTCGGCACCGGTGGTGTCGCGGAAGTATTCGGCCATGGTCAGGGCCGAGAGTCCCACCCGCAAGCGCGCACCCGGCGGCTCGTTCATTTGTCCGAAGACCATGCAGGTCTGTTCCATGACGTTTCGTCCGGTATCGCCGATTTTGGCTTCCTGCATTTCCAGCCAGAGGTCGTTTCCTTCGCGGGTTCGCTCGCCCACGCCGGCGAAGACGGAGTACCCGCCGTGGGAGCTGGCGATGCGGGCGATCAGCTCGGTCAGGATCACGGTTTTTCCCAATCCGGCCCCGCCGAACAGCCCGGCCTTGCCGCCGCGGACGAACGGTGTCAGGAGATCGATCACCTTGATGCCGGTCTCGAAGACCTCGGTCTTGGTGGACAGGTCGGTGACCTCCGGCGAATCGCGGTGGATGGGCCAGTACTCTTCGGCCTCGACCGGTCCGCGACCGTCGATCGGGTCGCCGGTCAGATTGAACACCCGCCCCAGGGTGGCCTTGCCCACCGGGACCTTGACCGGCGAGCCGGTATCGGAGCATTCCATTCCGCGGACCATCCCGTCGGTGCTTCCCAGCGCGACGCAGCGGACGCGTCCGCCGCCGAGGTGCTGCTGGACTTCGCCGGTCAGATTCAATTCGACGCCTTTGTGCTTCGAGACGATCTTCACGGCATTGTAGATGTGCGGGAGCTGATCCTCGGGGAACTCGGCGTCGAAGGTCGAGCCGATGACTTGGGTCACGTGGCCGATGGTGTGCGTTTTCGTCGGCGGGGCGGTAGTGGTTGGGGTGGTGGCCATGGTTTTTTATGGGTGTTGGTGTTTCTTGTGATTCGTCGAGTTAGGCGCTCTCGCCGCGTGGCCGCGGCGGCTAAACGGTGACTCTCACGTGTGCTTGCTACACGTTTAAGGCCTCCGCGCCGCTGATGACTTCCAGCAGCTCGGAGGTAATCTGGCCTTGCCTGGCACGGTTGTAGACCATCGTCAGGTGTTTGATCATCGAATCGGCGTTTTCGGTAGCGGTTTTCATGGCGATCATCCGGGCGATTTGTTCGCTGACGGCGGCGTCGAGGAAGCACTTGAAGAGCTTGACTTTGAAGCTGGTCGGCACGAGGTCCTGGAGAATGCTCTCGGCCGAGGGCAGAAACTCGTACTGCGACGGGGCGGCCGGTTCCTCTTCCTCTTCCTCCTCTGCACCTTCCGGTTTGCCCAGCGGCAACAGCGTTTCGACCACGGCCTGTTGCCGGCTGAGGCTTTCGAACTTGGTGTAAGTGACGTCGAGCCGGTCGAGCCGGCCCGCCTGGAATGCTTCCTGGTAGCGGGTGGCCAGGAGGTCGACTTCCTGGAAGCTGGGCTTGTCCTCGAAGTGAGTAAACCTCTGGTCCGGCTCGTGTTTTCGGAACCGAAACGCCGAGATCCCCCGCTTGCCGGAGATTTCCAGCCGCAGTTCGGGCACGGCCTTGCGGAGTTCGTTGAAGCGGGCCTGGGCCAGCCGCAGCAGGCTGGCGTTGT
Source organism: uncultured Planctomycetaceae bacterium (assembly GCA_964618095.1). Classification (GTDB taxonomy): domain Bacteria; phylum Planctomycetota; class Planctomycetia; order Pirellulales; family Thermoguttaceae; genus CAZUAM01. The sequence goes on from CAZUAM010000092.1 coordinate 12,273, forward strand.
ACCCGCCGCACATCCCCCGATTGGCCGAGAGGACCAGCAGGATCGCCCGGTTGGTTTCGGGGCGGGGCTCCAGCAGGGGATGGGTGACCGGCAAGCCGCTTCGGGCCAGATTGTGGACCAACGCGGTGATCCGCCGGGTGTAGGCGGTGGCCGCGGTGGCCCGATCCATCGCCCGCTTGAACTGCGCCGTGGCGATCAACTCCATGGTCCGCGTAATCCTGCGGATCCCGCGGATCGACTTGCGGCGTTTTTTGAGTTTTCGGGCTTGGGCCATGGTGAGGGATTAGGGATTGGGGATTAGGGATTAGTGGGCCCAAGACCCCCGCGTTAAGTCCTCGTGCGAACGTCAATCTGCAATTTGCAGTTTTCAATCTGCAATTTGCAATCCTTACACCGTCACGGTTGCTCCTTCCCGCCGCTGGGCGTAAGTCTTTTGGAATTCGGCCAGGGCGACGTCCAACTGGGCGGCCGTCTTGTCCTCGAGCTGGCGGCTATCGGTGATCTCTTGCCAAATGGATTTCCTCTCGTCCTGGATGAACTTCAGGAAGGCTTCTTCCCAGGCGTGCACCTCCTCCAGCGAAATGCCGTCCAGGTGGCCGTGCGTGCCGGCGTAGATGCTCAACACCTGGTCGGTCACGTGCATCGGGCGGTAGAGCCCCTGCTTCAAGAGCTCGGTCATGCGGTATCCGCGATCCAGCCGGGCCTGGGTGGCGGCGTCCAGCTCGGTTCCCAACTGGGCGAAGGCCTCCAGCTCGCGGAAGGCGGCCAGGTCCAGCCGCAGACCGCCGGCGACCTTCTTCATGGCCGGGACCTGGGCCGCTCCTCCCACCCGCGAGACGGAAATGCCCACGTTCATCGCCGGACGCTGACCGGCGAAGAACAAGTCGGGCTGGAGGTAGATCTGGCCGTCGGTGATGGAGATCACGTTGGTGGGGATGTAGGCGGAGACCTCGCCTTCGAGGGTTTCGACGATGGGCAGGGCCGTCAACGACCCTCCCCCCAACTCGTCGCTGAGCTTGGCTGCCCGTTCCAGCAGTCGGCTGTGGCAGTAGAAGACGTCGCCGGGGTAGGCCTCGCGGCCGGGTGGCCGCCGCATCAGCAGCGAGAGCTGCCGATAGGCCTGGGCCTGCCGGGAGAGGTCATCATAGATGACCAGGGAGTGCCGGCCGTTGAACATGAAGTACTCGGCCATGGCGCAGCCGCAGTAGGGGGCCACGTATTGCAGCGGTGCCGGGTCGCTGGCCCCGGCCACGATCACCGTGGTGTAGTCCATCGCCCCTTCCCGGCGAAGCACCTCGATCAGCCCCGCCACGGTCGAATCCTTCTGGCCGACGGCCACGTAAAAGCAGTTGACGTCGGTGTTTTTCTGATTGATGATGGTATCGATGCAGATGGCGGTCTTGCCGGTCTTGCGGTCGCCGATGATCAGCTCGCGTTGTCCTCGGCCGATGGGGGTCATCGAGTCGATGGCCTTGATTCCCGTCTGCAACGGCTCCTTGACCGGCTGGCGCTGGGCCACGCCGACGGCGATTTCTTCGACGAGCCGTCTCTCGGTGGTTTGGATGGGACCGCGGCCGTCGAGCGGGTTGCCCAGCGGGTCGATCACCCGCCCCAGCACGGCCTCGCCCACCGGCACGGAGAGCAGCTTACCGGTGCTGCGGACCTCATCGCCTTCGTTGATCGAGAGGAAGTCGCCCAGGATGATCACCCCCACGGAGTTCTCTTCCAGGTTGAAGGCCAGGCCGTGGATTCCGCCGGGAAATTCGACCAGCTCGCCGGACATCACGCCGGAGAGGCCGTAGACGCGGGCAATCCCGTCGCCCACCTCGATTACCTGACCGACCTCGCGGACGTCGATCCGGGACTCGAAGCGTTCAATTTCCTGCTGAATCACGGAAGCGATCTCGTCGGCTTTGAATTTCATGGGCACTCCTGTCAATCATTTGCTGACGGATGAGGTGCAGTTGGTTTGCGATCGAGGCGTCGTAGACCGTATCGTCAACGCGGAGGACTGCCCCGCCGATCAGCTCCGGGTCGGTCAACCGCCGCAGGACGGGCTCGGCACCCAGCAGGGAGCGGAGGCTTGCGGCGATGCGGGTTGCCGCGGCGTCGCCGAGCGGCGTGGCCGTGGTCAACTGCACGTGGACGCGGCCCCGCAACTGGTCGTAAAGCAAACGGGTCTGGCGATGAATGGCCCGCAGGCAGTCGAGGCGACCGTGGCGTGAGACGACCTTGAGAAAGTTGATCATAAGCGGCGAGAACCGCCCGCCGAGGACCCGGTCCAGGATGCCGGCCTTCTCCTCATGGGGAATCAGGACCGAGACCAGGATTGCCTCCAGCCTGGGGAATCGCTCGAGCACGTCGGTCACCAGCAGTTCGAACTCTTGGAGCAGCTCTTTGGTGAGGGCGGCATTCTGGGCGGCGCCGAGCAGCGCCTCGCCGTAGACGTCGGCGATGTGCTCGACGCCCACGTCGGCCTCGATTTGGGCCGCCACGTTGGCGTCCCGGGCGGTAATGTCGTCGGACTCTGCCATGGTGTTCCGTTAATCACCCGACAAGGAAAGTCATCTGCCAATCGCTAATAGCCGGGAGGCAACGCCTCGCGGCCCCGCCCGGCGGCTGTTAGCCGCCGGCTAGTTCCTATCTTGTCCCACTGCTGCGCGGTTCTTGCCGTCCAAAGTTGGATACGGCCTGCTCGATCAGTTTCGAGTGATCCTCGGGCTTCAGTTCGGCCCGCAGGATCTTCCCGGCCAGCTCGACCGCCAAGGTGGAGCTCTGCCGGGCGAGTTCCTTGAGGGCGTTGGCCGTAGCGGCGTCGATCTGTTCGACGGCCCGCTGCTGCTCGGCCCGGGCTTCCTGCTTGGTGTCTTCCAGCATCTGGCGGCCGAGCAGTTCGGCATCGCGGCGGGCCTTGTCGAGGATTCCACGGACTTCGTCCTTGGAGTCGGCCAGCTTTTGCCCGTACTGATCCAGCAGCTCTTTGGCCTGCCGGTTGGACTGTTCGGCCTGGGAGATCTGGTCGGCGATCCCCTGCTCGCGCTTATCGAGCCCTTGGGCGAGCGGTCCCCAGGCGAACTTCCAGAGGATCGCCATCAGCACCAGGAAGACCAGGGCGGTCCAAATAGGCAGATCGGCCTGGATCTTCTTGATCTCCTCCCAACTCGTGGGAATCGGACTGACGCTGCCGGCATCGTCGCCGCCGTGCTCCTGAGGTGCGTTCTCGGACGCAGTGTCGCCTGCCGCGGAGGGGGCACTGCGATGGTCGGGAGGATGGGCACCGTCGGCGCCGATCGCAATCCTACCCAGCGCGACCAGCGCC
>CAZUAM010000093.1:0-15571 GCA_964618095.1 uncultured Planctomycetaceae bacterium
CGCCCACCCGGATTTGTAAAACCCCTTCGGGGTTTCGGGACGTTTGATCGCCTCTGGTCCCAGGGTGCGCTGCGCGACCCTGGGCTATGTTGTTCAACGCCTTCGGCGTGGTTTTTTCCAACCTCAGGGTCTACTCCCCCCAACGGAGGGTTTGCACGGCCCGTTCCGTGCCCATCCCCTTTAGCCGAAGATACTTGCGATTGCCCACAGGAATCACCGCCTTGCCCCCTTTCATCGGGACGGGTAGCCGCGTACCGAACGGCCTCATCAGGGTGACGCGCTCGGGGGTCACCGGGAGGACGAGGTCCATTTCTCCTCGGACCGCCCAGAGTAGGGCGTAAGTGTCGTCGGGTTGGGTCGCGCGCCGGAACACATAAGCCTTAAGCCGCCCGCCGGCAACCCCGGGGATTTCACGTATCGGCACCAACTCGTACTCCCCCCGCTGATTGACGAACAGGTGATGTTCCTGATCCTTAAACGGCCGCTTGCTCCATGCATCGACCCATCGCGGCGAGAACACCGCGTGCCACGTCTTGATGAACTGATACTCCTTCGCAGGTAGTGTCTTGAGCGTCGCGCGTTGGGCGTCGGTGAGCTTTCCCTCGATCCGGGCATCTTCCCAAATCTTGATCACCCTCAGGCAGTCCTCGGCTCGAGGGTGAGCCGTTACTTCCTCGAGGGTCGCGCGTATCGAGAACGGACAGTCCCAGGCGGCACCGCGACTGAGCACGTATTCCAGCACGTCGGGCCCCATCTCGCGATAGAACTGGAAGATCCAGCCGAAGTTGATCCGCGTGAAGTCCCTGGCCCGAACCGGGGCCGTGCGGCAGGAAATCTCGCGGCAGAAGCTCTTGATGTGCCTGCCGTCCACGTCGTAGGCGTTGCCCCGGCTGATGATGTGCCAACTGAAGTGGCTGCTCATCGCGGCTTCGCAAACCGGCGGTGCCGGCTCGAGAAGACGGTAGACCCGCTGCTGGGCGCCGGCTACGTGGTACCAGAAGGGATCGTGGACGTCTTCGGCGCCGTCGAAGTAGACCAGATCGTAGGGTCCGGTGCGGCGGAAGATCTCGGCGATCCGGCGGGCGGCCTCATCCTGGACGTCGGTGGCCTGGTCGAAGCGGATGAAGATCGTCCAGTCGTCGACGTCCAGCAGGCCGGCCCGCTCGCCTGCCGGATGGGGACTTGCCGCCGTGCCCAGATGGCCGCGCCGGCAACCGGTGAATCGGTAGGGCGGCTCGATCGTGTAGTCCCCGTACGCGATCAATTCCTTGCCGATTTTCAAGATCCGGCGGCCATCGTCCCGCGTGCAGCCCGCCGGGTCCTCTCGGACCGCAATCGTACTGGTCTTCTCATCAACCGCAACGGCTACGGTGAACGTCCGGACCTTGTGAAAGCGGTCGTCCGGGACCGGGGTGACGTAAGGGTCCGTCTTGACGGCCTTCGAGTAGTGGACGTGCAGCCCCACCCGCAACCCGGCAGCGCGGATCCGGTCGGTGACCTTCTTCAGGTCGGCCGTGCCGCCCGGGTACTTCCGGTTGAAAAGGAAATGGCCGGCACCCTCGGTAAACGACCTGTAGGACAGGAGGATCGTACGCAATCCTGCCCGCTTCGCGAGGGCGACGTACTGGTCGACGTCACCGCGGGTGGGGCTGCACCACAGGTAGGAATACCTTTGCACCGGAGATTTGCGGTTCCGCGCCCCGGCGGGCATCTGGAAGTCGCGCTCCACGACCTCCATCACGTCGAGGAATCGTCGTTTGGGATCAGGGCAGCCAAACAACACGGCGGTCGTGCCTTCCAGGGCAACCTCCCGCGTGGCTATCGCCCTCATTTCCACGTACTCCGGGTGTCGGCTCATCCCGGCGCTGGTCTTGATATTCCCGGCGCAGAGGCAGATGCCGAACCCGTCGTCATAGGCCACGTCGATCCACGGGCCAAGGTACGGCAGCCGCTTGAGCCGGAGCTGGATCAGATCGATTCGGTCGATCGGGTCCCCTTCGAGTGCGAGCAGCTTCAGCGCCAGATACTCCGGGCGCGCGATGATCCGGTACGTGGCCGTGACGTTTGCCTTGGCGAACCGGACCGTCAGCCTGTTACCGGCCAGCGACGCGCCGGAGGCGGGAAAGCACTCCCCGCCGCGATACACCGGCGGCTCGTTCTCGGCAAACGCCTCCTGCGAGCCGACGGCCATTTCCCCGCCCCGGTAGACCGCGGCCATCGGCATACGGCTGCCGGTCAAAGCGTACTCGGCCCCAGAAGGCCTGGCGGCCAAGCTCTGCACCATGCCGTCCTCGCCGACTTCCAGCCGCAGGTTCCGTGTCTGGAGAACCACCTGGCCGAGCGAGACATTCGCCAAGCATGAGATGACCGCCACGCCGATTGCCGCCGCCAGCCGGTCGGCCGACGGCACCAAGAGTCCCCACAGACAGATCATGATCCGTCGAGCAGTCGGATGTGCCCCTGCGCTGGATGTGCTGTCTTGCATGGGAGTTTCCTCTTTCCAGAAGGTACGTCGACCACACCGTCACTTCCCCGCCCGGAACACCAGCACCCAATCGCTCTCGTCGGGCGATCGGAAGCTCCCACCGGTACTTGACCGGGCCGGCCTGCGTTTCCCTGTACGTGGATCAAACCACTGGGCCTTCCATCCAGATGACCGAACGGCCAACCCGCCGCGACGCGGTTGCGACGCGGTCTGGAAACGCCATGGTCCCGGCTCATCCGGCATGAACCGCACCCGCCAAGTATTCCCGCCGTCGAAGAATCCACGGACTCGACGCCTCTTGCCGCTGGGGCTGGTCAGCGTCGCCACAAGCTCGGTGTTCGGATCGGCATCCGCCTGAAACGACCTTTCCCACCGCTGCCAAACGGGCACGGACTCGACGGGCTCTCCCGCAAAACCTTCCGCAGCAGCCAGCGCCCAAGCGATGATCAGATCTGCGACGACCGCTGATAGTCTCTGTACAGATTTCACGGGTTCACCTCCCAATCACGGGTAGCAGACCCATCCCCGGGATATCCTACCAACTCAGACTGTCAGTGTGGTAGCCCCAAAATGGGGACTGGCCCCGCCGATCAACCGTTTTGCCGCAGGTTTCCACGCTGCCGACGGTCCCTGTCCCCATTCGAAAATGGGGACCGGCACCTCGCCACCGGCGGTTTCCCCTGAGCGTGGCCGTAATTCCTGCTCGGAGCCATTCCCCTTTTCCCAGGCGGCCGTCGCAGACGGGTCGCGCAGCTACCCCAACTGCCACGTCGGGTCCTCTTTCAGATGAACGTTGTTCACCTGGAGGTAGTGGACGTAATCGGCCTTCTCCGAAGGCCGGTACTTTCTGGTAAGCCCCAGGCTGAGAATCACCTGATCGGAGCCGCAAATCCTCCGGGCCACCGCCCGAACCGTATCCTGATCGGGCGTCGCATGATCGGCTCCACGCAAGCGAAGGTCGGTCGCGCCCGCGTCGGCCTCAATCTGTCCGTCGCCGAGCTTCATCCGAATTTGGGGCTTTCCTTCACGGCTGGCGGCGAGGTACAGAACGGGCGGGCGTTGCGGTCGGAGGCACCCCAGGGAGGCTAACCCTTTGCCGACGTCAGTTCCATAGCGCGAGCGACCCACGGCTCGTAGCGGACTGCCGAAAATCTCCCGGAGTGTCGGCTTCGCCAGGCCGTCCAGAAGGTTCCAGAACTCGTGCGAACAAGCACTGCGCCGGACTCTCGCTCGGGACACAACGAACACGTAATCCTCGACGTGGGGCGGGTCCGGTCTGTGGCGAGCGGCTCCCAGATCAACGATCCGGGCCATGTCGAACGGACCGCCGTAGCGAGCCAGGAGGTAGAAGGGCATGTTCTGATGCCCCAACAACGGGCGGACGTGCCGGCCGGTCTCCAGATCAACGCCGCCAACGCAGATATGTCCTCCGTGCATCCGGGTCAGGTGGTTGACCACGATTCTCATCGCTTGGCCTTCAGAGATGCACGATCCTCGCTTCGCCCCACTTGTCGGCAAGATACTCCGCCACCAGCCTTCGGTGGCAATGCTCGGGCGTGGGCTCGCTGCACAGCAACACGGCGGGCACGTCAAACAGCCGCTTGTCGACCCTCTCCTCTACCTCGCGCTCGGCAAGCAGCGCCACAAAGCGAGACTCGTACTCTTCCCAGCAGATCTCCTTCTTCTTGTAACCGTCGAGGATTTCTTTGGTGGGCGAGAGCACCGGTTCATGACAATACTCGGCTTGGCATATCTGCCCCAGGAAGTACTCCAGATCGCCGCGCTTGGTAAATCCGGCGAGCTGCGAGGTGTTGTTCAGCCGCACGTCGATCACCCGCCGGATTCCGGCTCGCTTGAGGGTCTCGAAGAACTCGGCGGCAGCTCTCTTGGCAAAACCGATCGTGTAGATTTCCACTCCTCGGGTTCCTCCATGTCGAACAGGGTTAACTGGCCCTTGGTTTTTCGGAACCTCTGCTGCGCGGCAATCTCTTCTTCGCTCTGGACTGACCCGTCTCCCCGAACGTGCATCACCCTGACCCGCCGGGTGCCCAGCACACGCCCGATCAGCAGCCGCCGGTGGCAGTCGGTGGGGTCCTCCTCGCCGCACATCAGCGCCACCCGAGAGGCCCCAACCTCCCCGAGCAACCGCTCGACGCCCTGCTGAAAGGCCGGCGACTGAGCCAGCCGGTCGTACAGCACGTATCCCTGCCGGTCGTAGAACTGCCCGCCTTCCTGCCCGGCCATTCGGGAGGGCATTTCCACGTCCTCCCGATGGCTGGGCGGGGCATTTCCACGTCCCACCGATGGGATCCCGCCCAACAGGTCGCCGAGGAACAGATACTCTACCGCCCGGGCCTGCAAAGGCTGCTGGATCGCCTCCTTGTTGAACTGCGAGGCGTGGCGAGAATACGGGCTGCTGCGGACGTCCACCAGCAGCGTGATCTGGTGTTGCTCAAGCAGATCAAGGAACCTCTCCAGCGGATGATTGGAATGCCCGATCGTCCAGACGGTCCTCTCCGCTTGAGACGCCTTCCGTTCCATCGATCGCGTGCCCCCGGCCCGGTGTCGAGTGGCCGTCAAAGAGGCCTCCTTCAGGAAGCGGACGGCCGGCTTTGCTACTCGTGCTTCTCCTCATCCGTCTCCTCATCCTTCTCCTCGTCCTCGTCGTCCCATTGGTCGTCGTCCCAATCCTCCTCGTCGTCGTCCCAATCCTCCTCGTCGTCTTCCCAATCCTCGTCGTCGTCTTCCTCGTCCTCGTCGTCTTCGTCCTCGTCGTCTTCGTCCTCCTCATCTTCCTCGACTTCTTCCCACGGTTCGTCCTCAAACTCGTCTTCGTCGTCGTCTTCGTCCTCGTCGTCCTCGTCGTCCTCGTCGTACTCGTCGGGATAGCCTTCGTCCTCGTCGTCGTCGAAGGTGTGCTCTTCGTCGGGCTGTTCGTTGCGAGGGGTCTGGACCACTGTGGCGGCGTTCTCGTCCGGCAAGGCTTCCGGATGGGTGTCGGCCGTGGCTGCGGTTTTCACTTTCGTCTCCTCTTCCACTTGATCAGAATGGTTGGGTTGATGCGAGATTTGTTGATCGGTTTCGGCCCCGTCGGCCGTGGCGGTGCCGGCGGGGCCCGGCTGGGCAACCTGCAACAACTCCCGTCGGGGCAACTCCTCCAGGTGGCGCAGCCCAAAGATCTGCAAGAACTGCCTGGTCGTTCCGTACAAGAACGGCCGGCCCAGCTCCTCCGAGCGGCCCACGATCCGCACCAGCTCGCGCTCGATCAGTTGCCGCAGGATCTCGCCGCACTGCACCCCCCGGATCGCCTCGATCTCGGCTCGCAGCACCGGTTGCCGATAGGCCACCACCGCCAGGGTCTCCATGGCCGGGGCGGAGAGGCGGATCTCGACCAGCACCCTGTGCAGCCGCCTCAACCAAGGGGCAAACTTCGGCCGCGACATCAACTGGAAACCGCCCGCCACCTCCTCCACCCGAAATGCACTCCCCTCAACATCGTACAGCCGGTTCAGCTTTCGGACCAGTGTGCGGGCCTCGGTCCCGTCGGCTAGGCCAGCCAATTGGGCCAGTTTGCGGCTGGTCTGGGGCTGGCGGGCAAGAAACAGGACCGCCTCCAGCCGGGCCAGGCCGTCGGGGCGGGCGGAGGGCCCCTCGCCGCCGGGCAGCTCCTCCGCGGCCCGGCCGGGCGATTCCACTCGGCCCATCAGACTCCCGTCCAAGCCCCGCTCGCCCGCAGCCAGGACGCGGCAAGTCCCCGCTCGGACCGGCCGCAAACCGCCCGCCACGCAAATCGGCTGCCGATAGCGCAACGCCACGCTCCGCAGCCGCCAGCCCGTGCTCGCACAACAACCGCTCATCGAAACAGCTACTCCTCCGGCCCAGGAGAAGACCACGGCCAGGACAACCCAGCAGCGTCGGGCACTGAAACCAGCCGGCACCGTACCGGACCCGTTCAGCCTAAGCCCAACCACCGGCCTTTGGCAAGCCCGAAAGATGCAAAGGGGAAGGGGGAAGGATGAAGGCGGAAGGGGGAAGACGGAAGGGGGAAGGATGAAGGCGGAAGGCGGAAGGGGGAAGGCGGAAGGGGGAAGTATAGAAGTATAATCGGCCGCCAGCGGTCAGTCGGTTGGGGGTGCGGCGGAGCGTCAACGGTCTGGTCCGGTATCTTTTCCTCCTTCCGCCTTCCGCCTTCCGCCTTCCCCCTTCCGCCTTCGTCCTTCCGCCTTCCCCTATCGCCGCCCGGCTCGCCACCCCTCGACTTGTCGGAGGACCTGGGCCATTGCCTGGAGGGGATCCGAGTCGGTGGCCTCGAAATAGTGGGTGTAGTTCGGATTTCCCCCAACGGCCACCTTGCAATAGAACCGGTACAGTTGCTCCTGACTCCCCCAAGACTCCAGCAGATAGTAGGTGGCCCCCAACTGCCGCAGCCGCTCCTGGATGTAGGTGAACTGGTCGACCGTGGAACGGGCCTGGGCCGGCGGGTCGCTCAGCCCAACCGCCGGATCAGCCGCGTTGTAAGGCTCCGGAACCGATGTCCGCCGCCGGTCGGGCCCGATCGCAGACAGGCCACCGGGGGCGGGCACCCCACGCGAGACTCCCGGCCGTGAATCTTCCAGCCCGGGCCGGGAGGGCCTGCCAGACGGCCAAGCGGGAGCCGCAGACCCCGATGCCGGCCCCACCGGGGCCTCGTGGCTGGCCGCAATGACCGGCGAACTGAGAGGACTAGACGACCCCTCGGGTCTGAAAGGAACACTCTGTAGTGGGGACTTTTGCCGGTCGGGGCTCGTCTGCTCGGCCGAAACGGTCGGCGGCCTCCCATCGGTGGGGGACGAAGATACACCGCGCGATGGTTGGGCAGGTGCCCCTAGCTCGAACCGCGGGGCCCCGCCCAATGACCCGTACGCCGACGCCGAACTCCCGGGCCACCGCCCGTCGAGGAGCCCCCTGACCAGATCGGGCAGTGACTTGCCGACCACGGCCGCCAAGGGAATCGCCACCAGGCAGGCCAACATCACCAACGCACGAAACATCACGGCGGTCGACGATTGCACGATGGGCGGTGCCTCCTGTCGCCCCAGTCATCTTACTTGCCCAGCACGCCGAAGCGGAGCATGATACCGGCGGCGGCCGACCTCGGGCAATGCCAATCCCGGGCAATCTCGTGGCTCCGCGCTGCCGTCCCGTGCCCCCACGTGCGGCGGGCGCGTCGTCCCGGTGCTTGCGAAATCGACGCAGATCAGATAGGCTACCCCCAGTCGAGGTGCGTGCCAGAACTCCCCAGTCAGAGGGCGGAGATTCGTTTGGTCTTTTGCGGGAATCGGAGGGCTGTCATGAGACGACGCATCTTAGGCGGCTTCACGCTCATCGAACTGCTTGTGGTCATTGCCATCATCGGCATCCTCATTGCCCTGTTGCTGCCGGCCGTGCAGGCGGCCCGGGAGGCGGCCCGCACCATGCATTGCTCGAGTAACCTCAAACAGATCGGCATGGCCCTGCACAACTACCACGAGGCCAAGGGCTCCTTCCCGCCGGGCGGGATCACCGAGGGCTCCTGCTGCGGCACCCCCAGCGGAATCTGTTGGAGCATTTCCATCCTGCCGTACCTGGAGCACGAGGACCTCTACGAACGGTACGATTCGACCGCCTACAACGAGGCCCCGGTCAACGCCTACGTCCGCCAGGCCCGCGTGGCGCCCTACATGTGTCCAAGCGAAGAGGAGATTCAAGAGCTCGACTATCCCCACAGCGGGCCCGGCAGCGGGCTGCTCTACCGCCGCGGCTCCTACCGGGCCATGACAGGTCGGAATGGAAACGGCAAATGGGACGAGGAAGATTGCAGTAATTTACCTCGGGCCTGGCGGGGTATCATGCATCACATCGGCTCGCCCAGGAACCGCGACCTGTGGACCGAGCGCGTCGCCGACGTCAAGGACGGGCTGTCCAACACCCTGATGGTCGGCGAATCGGCCACCTACACCCAGGCCAACCGGCGGACCTTTTGGGCGTACACCTATACCTCATACTGCCTCTCGGCCGCCATTCCTGATAGCGCTATCCTCCTCGTCGACGTGCGGAAATGTTGGGAGATCCGCGGCGAGGGCGACAACCACTGCAAGCGCGGCTGGGGAAGCTACCATCCCGAAGGCCTCAATTTCGTCGCCGGCGACGGGTCGGTCCACTTCATCAGCAGGCAGATCGACATGAACCTGTTCTGCGCCCTGGCCACGATCGACAACGGCAAGAATGAACTCGGGGCAAAGCCCCCTTGGTAAGCTATATTTGGCTGCGTGATTGTGGGAGGAATAAGGTTTAGCCGCCGCGGCCACGCGGCGCAGTCCCCGGCGTAGCCGCCGGGACTAAACAAGCAGGATTCCTGGAATCGTGCAAGTCCATTTGGAATTGTAAAGGACATCAGGCTGCAATCAGAAGAGAAAGTATGAAAATGCCTGCCCGCCGAACCCGCTCGTGCGCTACCCGCACACGGCAAAGCGTTCAATCTTGTGTTCTGGCTGTAGTTGCCGGCTGCCTGCTGCTGGCCGGCTGCGGCAAGACAGAGTACGAGTTGGCGCCGGTCTCCGGCCAGGTGACCATGAAGGGCAAACCGCTGGCCGATATAAAGGTCAGCTTCCAGCCGGTTTCGCAGCGGCCGGACCAGCCCAACCCCGGCCCCGGCTCCTATGCCAGCACGGACGCAGACGGCCGCTTCACGCTGCGGGTGATGGAGCGCGACGCGGACGGCGCCGTGGTCGGCCTGCACCAGGTTCGGGTGGCGACCAAGGCGCCGCCGCAGGACCCGGCCGACGACCGGGCCCCCGTTTACAAGGAGATCGTTCCGCGGCAATGGCGCGACGGCAGCAAGACGTTTGAGGTCCCCCCCGAAGGCACCGACCAGGCCAACTTCGATGTTTCTACGCGCTGAACCGGATCAGTGCTTCGCCTTCGGCCCACCGCGACGGAGAACAGCCATGCTGGCACACGACAGAAAAGCCTTTACCCTGATCGAACTGCTGGTGGTGATCGCCATCATCGGCATCTTGATTGCGCTGTTGCTGCCGGCCGTGCAGTCGGCCCGGGAAGCCGCCCGGATGACGCACTGCGCCAACAACCTCAAACAGATCGGCCTGGCAATCCACGCCTACCACGAGGCCAAGGGCTGCTTCCCGCCGGGTGGGATCACCGAAGGGCCCTGCTGCGAGACCGAGAGCGGGATCTGTTGGACCATCTCGATCCTGCCCTACCTGGAGCACGAGGCGCTGTTCGACCGCTACGACTCGACCGTCGCCAACGAGCACCCGAAAAACAAATACGTCCGCGAGGCGGGGATGCCCGTCTACGCCTGCCCTTCGGAGGAGGACGCCCAGGAAATCGACATTCCCGAAAGCGGGCCGCCCGGCGGCTGGGGCGGGCACCCGTTGGTCCGCTACCGCCGCGGCTCCTACCGCAACGTGCAAGGTCGCATCCGGGACTGGAGGGTCTGGGACACCGACGAGAACGGAACCGACCAGCCTGGAGGCCTGCCTTACGGCTGGCGGGGTATCATGCACGTCGTCGGCACCAACGGCCTGACCACCGAGACGTTTGCCTCCGTCAAGGACGGCTGCTCCAATACCCTGATGATCGGCGAACTGGCCACCTATTCCCACCCCAGGCGCCGGACCTTCTGGGCCTGTAGCTACGCCTCGTACAATTCGTCGGCCGCCTGTCCGGAGAGTATTGCACTGCAGCCCGACTATGACGCCTGCGCCGCGGCGGCCAGCCACTTGAACTTCTGCAAGCGAAGCTGGGGTAGCTACCATCCCAACGGAATCCAATTCGCCGTGGGCGATGCCTCCGTCCGCTTCATCAGCACGATGATCGACACGCGGCTGTTCACCGCGCTGGCCTCGATCGACGGCGGCGAGATGGTCCAGGTGCCGTAGCACGGCCCGCCCTGCTAACCCGGATTGTTTATAGGACCATCGTCGCGTAGGTATTCGCGTGCCACGGCTGTGTCAGCCGTGTTCCGGATTTGCCGGTTTACCCAGGGCAGCACGGCCGACACGGCCGCGGCACGCCTATGAATAATCCAGCCTAATTCTACAGCGTGAAGTTCCTTAACCCTTGTCAAACCGCCGCCCGGGGCCAAGAATTCATTCATGGAGCCGATCTACCTCGACCACAACGCCACTACGCCCATCCACCCGGAAGTGGTCCAGGCCATGGACCGATGCTACGCGCAAGGCTACGCCAACCCCGCCAGCCAGCATCGGCCGGGCCAGCAGGCCCGAAAGGTGCTGGAAGACACCCGCGAGCAAATCGCCCAGATCCTCGGGGCCGACCTGACCGGAACCCAGCCCGATCGGCTCATCTTCACCAGCAGCGCCACTGAAGCCAACAACCTGGCGATCTTGGGCATCGCCCGGGCCGGCGGACCCGAACCCGCTCAGATCATCATCTCGGCCATCGAACACGCGAGCGTGATCGAACCGGCCGAGCAGCTCATGGAACAAGGCTGGGACTACGACGGGCTGGGCGTCACGTCCGACGGCGTGGTCCGCACGGAGCTTTTGCCCGGGCTGCTCACCGAGAAGACCCGCCTGGTCAGTGTCACCCTGGGCAACCACGATACGGGCGTGCTACAACCGGTGCCGCGGCTGGCCGCCATCTGCAACCGGGCCGGCGTGCCGCTGCACACCGATGCAGCCCAGGTGGTCGGCAAGCTGCCGGTGGAGTTCCGCCGGCTGGGCGCGGCCGCGATGAGCATCGCGGCCCATAAGTTCCGAGGCCCGTTGGGGATCGGGGCCCTGATCGTCCGCCACGACGCTGCCATCAAGCCCCTGATGTTCGGCGGACCTCACCAGGGGGGCCAGCGGCCGGGGACCGAGTCGGTCGCGCTGGCGGTGGGCATGCTGACCGCCCTGGAAATCTGGCAGAGGGAGCAACAGGCCCACTTGCGGCACATCAGCGCGCTGCGCGACCGCTTCGAAAACGGCCTGACGGCCGGCGCGCCGGAGGTGATCGTTCACGGCGCCGGGGCCGAGCGGCTGCCAAACACCAGCAACGTCGCCTTTCCGGGCCCCGACGGCCAGGTGCTCCTGATGGCCCTGGACCTCTCCGGCTTGGCCTGTTCGGTCGGTTCGGCTTGTTCGAGCGGCTCGATGGAGCTGTCGCCCACGCTGCGGGCGATGGGGCTGCCCAACGAAACTGTGGCCCGTTCGGTGCGATTTAGCCTGGGCGCCACCACCACCGAGGCAGAGATCGGCGAGGCCGTGCGACGGATCCTGCACGTCTACGGCGAGCTGGGGGATGGCCAGCCGTTTGCCGTGCTGTAGCGGGCAACGACCAATCCCAAATATCATTCAATCTGCTGATGTTATGTGCGGTTTTGATGTCGCACTCGCATAAAGCCGCGACCGGTGGACGCGACAGAGCTCGGGGAAACCCATTGGATCGCTGCCCCCGGCACGACCACCGGTCGCGGCTTTACGCATCCCGGCCCGGCAATGTGGTTTTCCCCGTCCACATCGGCCGAAAAACTTGCCCAGCCCACCTCGTAAAAACCGCGGGAGATCGCTAGAATACGGGTTTGGGGAGTTGGTTGGTTTGTTGCCCTTGTGGCTGGCGTTTTTCAGGACGGAACCTGCCTGGTGGACAGCATCATTGCCATCCCCCTTCCGGGGCACCCACTGGGCCCTGGTGGGGACCGGAATTCCTGCTCGGCGTTGCCCGAGTTCCTGGCCGGGCCCGAAAACCGGCTGGTCGAACCGGCCGTCCGGTCCGTGCTCGACGATCCGCCGGGGGGCTACAATCCGCTGGTGTTTTGCGGGCCCGACGGCACGGGTAAATCGCACCTCGGCCGGGGCCTGGCCGCCCAGTGGCATACCCGCTACCCCCGCCGACGAGTCCTGTGCACCACCGCGGCCGACTTCGCCCGAGAGCTGACCGATGCCGTCGAAACCCAGGCGACCGACGAGCTGCGCAACCGGTATCGTAAGGCTGGACTACTGATCCTGGAAGACATCGACCGGCTGGCCGGAAAAGACGACATCCAAGAGGAACTGGTACACACGCTCGACGCCCTGCTGGCTACCGGCAGACGGATTGTGGTGACCGCCTGGGCAGCTCCAGCCCGGCTGGCTGGAATCATACAGAGATTGCAGAGCCGTCTGGACTGCGGGCTGACCGTCCCGCTGGCTCTACCGGGGGCCGCTGCGCGGCTGGCCATCCTCCAGCAATTGGCTCGGCTACGGAAGATCCAGCTATCGGAATCTGCCGCTGCGATGTTGGCTGAGGCTCTGCCGCTAACGGTACCGGAGTTGCTCGATGTGCTGCTTCAACTGGAGATACCGGCCCGGCTACAAGGTGGCACGGTCGACGCCGAGACCGCTCGCAGTTTCCTTGCCCTGCGTAACGGCTCCCAGCGGGCTGGGCTGCACGACATCGCCGTGGCTACCGCCCGATTGTTTGCCCTGAGACTATCCGATCTCCGCGGTGCCTCACGACGTCAGGCCGTGGTAACCGCCCGCGGCGTGGCCATGTATCTCGCCCGGCAGTTGACTCCGAAAAGCCTCGAACAGATCGGCCGGTATTTCGGTGGCCGGGATCACACCACGGTAATGTACGGCTGTCGCAAGACTGAAGAACTGCTGAAGAACGACCCGGCCATCTGTCGGGCCGTCCGACAGTTGCAGGAGAAACTGCAGAGTACCCAAACCACTGGAGGTCGCGACACACTGTGATCCCCCTTCTGTGTAAAACTTATCGATGCCCTGTTGACAACTTCCCACCTGCGGACAACTAGGGTGAGCAGCAGCCGGCAAGCCTGATTTATGAACGATAACTCGACTTAGAATAATCATCCTACTGACAGCCAAACGACTTACCACCTTACCCCGCAATACTCTACACAGAAAAGCTTTACCTGCCGCCTTCTGTCCATCATTGACAGACAGATCGCTCGTATTAGTACTGTTAGTAGTTAAATGTATATTAGAAAGAATAAACTTACAACAACGAACGCCGATATCAAGAGACCTAAAAGACCACACTCCGCATACAGCGAGTAGAAAGGTAGTACCGATCAATGAAACTCACATGTGATCGTGAAAAGCTGTTGCACGCTTTTCAAACGGCAGCCAGTGTGGCTCCGGCCCGGAGCCCTAAGCCAATCCTGCAAAACCTCAAGCTGGAAGCCACTGCGGAAGAGGCCACGTTGATGGGTACCGACCTAGAGGTGGGCGTCCGAATCGGCGTACCGGGCTTTGAGGTCGAAGTGCCCGGCAGTGTGGTGCTGCCGATTGCCCGCTTCGGCTCGATCCTGCGGGAAAGCACTGACGAGAAGCTCATCCTGGAAAGCGACGGGCAAAAAACGATGGTGCGTGGGCAGCGGAGCGAGTTCCAGTTGCCCTCCGAAAACCCGGATGAATTCCCCACCGTCAGTCTATTTGAGGAAGAAAAGTACCACGAGTTACCGGCTCGGTTCTTCCGCGAGACGGTCCGCCGTACCGTGTTTGCGACCGATACGGAAAGCACCCGCTATGCCCTGGGCGGCGTGCTGGTGGAATTGACGCCGAAGGGAATCACGGCCGTGGGTACCGATGGCCGCCGGTTGGCCAAACAGGAAGGCCCGGCCAAATCCGTCGGCGGACACCAGTCCGGAGATACTATGACTATCATCCCTGCCCGGGCAATGCAACTGCTCGAACGGGCCCTGGCCGAGAGCGAGGAAAACATCCAATTGGCTGCCCGAGAAAACGACGTCCTGGTCCGCAGCGGCCGGACGACCGTTTACTCGCGGCTGGTCGAGGGACGCTACCCCCCCTGGCGCGACGCTTTCGCACAGCGCGAAGGCACCGTGAAAATTGAACTGGCCGTGGGGCCCTTTTACGCGGCCGTGCGGCAGGCAGCCATCGTCACCAGCGAGGAACGCCGAGGCGTGGAGTTCACCTTCGGCGAAGGCAAGATAGTCCTGGCTGGACACGGAGCTGAATATGGCGAGTCGCTGGTCGAGTTGCCCATCGCCTACGACGGGCCGGCCCTGCCCATCAGGCTGGATCCCCGTTACGTCGCCGATTTCCTCAAAGTGCTGGATCCGGAACAGATGTTCGTCCTGGACCTGCGGGACGGTGAAAGTGCGGCCGTCTGCACCACCGACGACGGTTACGGCTATATCATCATGCCCCTGGCCCGCGACAAAAAAACCTAGATTGTACGCCCAAGCTGTCAGGGTAGTCTGCGGCCGTAGCCAAACAACAATCAACAACATGCGCGCAAATTGCACACAACTACCGGGAGCAGATTCCCAAGATGGCCCGAGGTCCTAAACGAATCGGCAATATCCTCTCGGAGCTGATGGCCCGGCGGGGTTACGCGCGGGTGCAAAGTGCCCGTACGTACGACGCCGCCTGGCGCGAGGCAGCCGGAGAGCTGGTCGCCGAGTATACCCGCGTCGGCGCGCTGCGACGCGGCACGTTGGAGGTAGTTGTGGACAACTCGACCCTGGTTCAGGAACTCACCTTCCAAAAACCCACTTTGCTGAAACTCCTTACCCGACTATTGCCCGACGAGCCACTGGAAGATCTTCGCTTCCGCGTCGGAACCCTCAATCAATAGGCCGCCAGCCGCCGGGAGAGTTACCCGAAAACTAAGAGAAAGCCAATGTCCAACGATTCCGGAGAACAGTCCACGCCGGCCGCCTCACCCGACCTGAACGGGTATCAGCTTCATGAGCCCAAGGGCGAAGCCGAATACGGGGCCGAGGACCTCGAACACCTCAGCGACCTGGAGCACGTCCGGGAGCGGCCCAGCATGTATATCGCCGATACCACCGCCCGCGGACTCCACCACCTGATCTACGAGGTGGTCGATAACTCTATCGACGAAGTTATGGCCGGCTACGCCAGCGAAATCTCCGTGACGATCAATAACGACGGCTCGATCACCGTCGAAGACGACGGCCGCGGCATTCCCGTAGAAACGCATCCCGATCTGGACATGTCCACGCTCCAGGGCGTGATGACCGTGCTGAAGTTCGGCGGAAAATTCCGCAAAGGAGTCTATCAAACCTCCGGCGGACTGCACGGCGTGGGAGTCACCGTGGTCAACTTT